>JAISFM010000106.1 GCA_031263605.1 Clostridiales bacterium
TGTAGCAACGCTACTAACAAAATTTTTACCCGCTTTACACACGTAAAGACCCGCATTGCGTCCGCGCCGTATTTCGCTACAAGTCTAATGACAAAACGGCGGGAAGTTGAAAGTTGAAAGTTAAGGTCGGGTTTCCCGTAAAGCAAGCCGGTCGGCGGGTAAGAAACATACAGCATAATAAAGGTTATTTCTTGCGTCAGCGTCCGACACTTCTCACTTCTCACTTCTCAATTCTCAATTCTCAATTCCCTTGTCCGACACTTTTCAACTTTCAACTTTCAATTTTTATCGGTTATTCGTTGTACGCATCCGTCATCGCTTTCTGCGCGTCCGTCAAAAGCGACGCGACCGAGGCGTCCTTTTTGAACACGTCGTCCAAAAAATAATCGTATTGGCTCCACACAGTGGCGGGATTCTTTAAAAAGGACGGTATGCCGCCGTTGAACGAATACGCGGAATTGACAATCGGCTCGACAAAGGGCTTTTTGACGTCGTAGTCGGGGGCGGCCTTGATCTCGTCGCTGTTTAAAACGCTCTTGCGCGTCGGCACGCGGATGTCCGCGTCCAACAAACGGATCTGATTTTCCTTTTTGAGCAAAAAGCGGATAAATTCCTGCTCCTTTGTAAAATCGCTCTTGTTGCGCTTGGCTACGATCGAGAAATAGCCCGTGCCGACAAGCACGTTGGACTTTTTGCCGTCCTCCTTGAAGGTCGGCAGTTCGGCGGGAACGATTTCGCCCGCGCCGTCAAAATAACCGGCGCGCACAATCGGGTCGATGCCGTCCACGATATACGCCGCCTTGTTCGGAAAGAAATATTGCGTCCAGAGAACCTCCTCGTTGCTCGCGTTCAGCGCGCCGTCGGGCGAGGTTTTGGAAAGGTCGCGCATCATCCGGTACGCCTTTTCGTTTGCGGGCGTGTCCATGACCATGGTCGTATTGTCCTCGGATATTTCCCCGCCCGCCGTCCGTTGGTACGCCAAAGCGCGCCACGCGCCGCCCTCGTGCGTGTTGGACACCAACATACCGCCCGTGTAATCGTCGCCCTTTTCCTTGAAATACGTTTTAATCTTTGTGCAGATTGTAAGCAGGTCCTCCCAATAAGCCGGATGCAAGGGGTCGATGCCGGCGGCGATTATTTCCTCGTCCTTGACCGTCCCGTCCGCGTTGAGAATCTGCGCGTCCTTTAAAACGGTGACGTTGATCGACAGGCCGAACGTGCCCGTCCAAACCGGCGCGGCGTACCACTTGCCGTCCGCGCCCTTGCCGTAGGCCGCGGTCTGTTCGATGATGTCGCCCTCGATCTCCGCGCCAAAATCGAGCGCGATAAAATGATTGTTGGCGACATACGAGGGCACGTACATCTCGCCCACCGTTACGTCGGGCGCGGTGTTGCCCGCAATCGCCTTGGTCAACGCTTGGTTCAACTCGGTGCCCCACCCCTTGTTTTGCAGGTCGAGTTTGATGTCGGAATGCTCGGCGGCGTATTCCTCGAAAATGATTTGGCTCATTTTGGCCTGCCGATCGTTGGGCTTGGTCTTTAAGACCTGCGCGTAATTGTGCACAAAAGGCGCGACGACCCAAACCGTCAGTTTGGACGGGTCGTTCTTTGTGTCGGTCCCGCAGCCCGCAACCGCGCCGACGCACAGCGCAGCCGCAAGCAGCGCGAAAATTTTGACAAAATGTTTTTTCATGACAACCTCCTTGTAGTTGAACATTTTTTTAAAGGGATTGGGATACAGGTCATTAGACTTGTAGCGAAATTAAGGCGCGAGATGATAGGCGAGGGATTTTTGCGTGTAATGCGGGTAAAAATTGCAGTTTGTAGCAACGCTACTAACAAAATTTTTACCCGCATTACACGCAAAAAGACCCGCATAGCGTCCGCGTTGTATTTCGCAACAAGTCTAATGACATTCGGTCGAGATGACAGGAAAGCGCGGGGCGTTCCTCTGTCCGGTTGAGATTGCCGCGTCGCGCTCCGCGCTCCTCGCAATGACAAAGGTCGAATTTCCGTCCGGCAAGCCGGTCGGCGGGCAAGAAACATACAGCATACTAAAAGTTATTTCTTGCGTCAGCATCCGCACTTCTCAATTCTCAATTCTCACTTCCCTTGCACTTCTCACTTTTCACTTCTTCTTACGGCGTACCAGCCAAACGATCAACCCCGCCGCGCCGCCCGCGACCGCAACCGCGCCCATGGCTATCCCAATCTTGCCGCCCGTGCCCAAACCGCTGTCGTCGTCCGCGGCGGCGGGAGCCTTTAAGCCCGTCACCGTCACGGTAAATTCCGTCGTTTTGGTCACGCCGTTGACCGTCACAGTCGCGGTTACCTTGACCGCGCCGTTGGCAACCGCCACTAAATCGCCGTCCCCGTTTACGATCACTATGCCCGTGTCCGCGGACGAATAGACCACGTTGATCGGCCCCGCTTTATCCAGATTTTGACCCGCCACTCGGTACTCCACCGTAAAGGGGTCGGCGTCGGCCAACGAAACGTCGTCAATCGAAAGGCTCTCCAAAACGACGAAACAATCGACAATAACCGTGATTTCATCCTCAAAGGAAAGTTCGCCCTTGCTCGCCGTCAATTTGATGACCACCGTTCCGTTGCCGTGTATAAGCAGCCGCCCCGTGGCGGGATCGACGGCTATCACGCCGGAGTCGGACGTAGACCACGCGTCGGTTACGTTCATCACGCCCGCGTCCAAGAGAGCCGCGCTCAAAACAAAGGAATCGCTCTTTAACAGGGTCAGCGTCTTTGTATCGGCGTTCCATGTCCCGCGCGCCCCCAAACCGGACGTGTCGATCGCCGCGCCCGTCAGCGCGGGCCCTACGGAAGTCACGGACTCCGCCACGTACAGATCCGCCGCGCCCAACAGGGTCAGGCGAATCGCCGCCGTGCCCTCGCCGACAAAGGCCAGCGCGCCCGTCCACGGGTCGACGGAAACGACCGAGGGATTCTCGGACGACCAGACGAACACACCCGCGCCCGCCGTCAAGCCGGTAATTTCCAAAGCGGGATAGGCGGTATCCGACGGCACCGCGTATGAGGGCTGCGCCGCTAAACCGACCCCGCTCAAAGAGGCGGGAGCCTCGACGCTCTCCGCGGTGCGCCATATATTTGTAAAGGAATCTTGGTATTCATAGGACGTGTCGCCCTGATAAACGATACGCGGATTGGAAATGATGAATTGCGCGGGCACATCGTTGATGCGCGGATCGAATTTCAGCAGATTGACCTTCGAGAGGTCTACGTTGCCCATGAACCCGCTGGACCCAAGCGAAACGCGCACGCGGTTCCAGCCCGCCTTGAACACGCGGCCCGTACCCTCGTCCTTTTCCGCCCCCATCCAGTTGTATATACCGGCCGCGCCATAAGGCTCGCTCGTGACGACGCCGTGATCCGTGTTGGCGTTGTACAGCGCGAAACCGAACACCCTGCCGCCCGCGTTGCCGACCTTGACCTCCGCGTCGGTCACGTAAATCCAAATTTCAAAGGCAAGGCGCGAAATATTGTGCGCCGCGATACCGCTCAAATCGAAGTCCACGCCGAAATTGACCTCTGTCAAACTTCCGTTCACATAGGCGAATTTGGTATACGCCGCATTCATAGAGGCGGGCGTATTGAGAAGCGATTTGTCGATAAACTGCGCGCCGCCCTGCTGCCACGCAAAGGTATTTTCGGGATCGGAGTCCCACGCGGCGGGCGCGGCCGCGGCGGCTTGCGCAAGGGTCGCCGAAACCGAGCCGCCCGCGCCGTTGCCCGCGTCGTCCGCCTCGATTCGGATATTGTGCGCAAAGGCGGCCTGCCCGTTGTTCGCGCCCGAGAACCTAAACACGACGCACGTGACGTTGGACAAATCGCAATTATCGATTGAAGCGAACGCGATCGGCAGTGAAACCGCGTTCCAACCGTTCTGCAAGTTCGGTATGGCGAATTTAGTGAAGTTTGTGCCGGCCTCCCACAGCGCGTCGCACGCCCGCGAAAAATCATTGTCGGTACCGCTGCGCCGCGCGCCCGAATTGATGCCGACAGTCAGAGACGCGGCGTTTATATACGCGGCGTTGGATACGTATAAATTGAATTTCAAGGTCGGGTTCGCGAGACCCGACACGTCCGCGCCGCCCGTCGCGCCCGTTACAGTGGGGCTCGAGCCCTTGATATTGATCCAATTCTCGATGTGCTCGCTTTTTGTGGGATCCGCGCCGTGCACGATCAAGGGGAAAGATTTGTCCTGCCCCGCCGCCGTCCAACCGGGCGCGAACAATTCCGGCGGCCGCCAGCACGCGCTCGCGTCCTCGGCCTTGGAATTGACCAAAGCCACGCTCCCCGTCCCCTCGGCGGCGGTTACCGTCACCGTGACGGTGTTGTATTCGTCTGCCGCGACGTTGTTGGCGGTGATTGTCGCCGTACCCGCCGCTATGCCGGTCACCACGCCCGTCGCCGCGTTTACCGACGCGTAGTCCCCGCCCGCCGTCACGGCATAGGTCAAGCCGCTACCGCTCAAATTGCGCAGAGCCGTCGTTTTGCCCACATAAGCGCGCGCCGCGGACAGGATCGGGTAAGGCCGAAACTCGCAGGAAAAAGCGTCGCTTTCCACGACCGTTATATTGTGGACATAGAAATCGTCCGTACCGCCGTTCGCGCCCGCGACCTTGAAAACGACCGAGGTGACGTTGGTCAAATCGGCGTTGTCCCGCGCCGCGTCGGCAAGCGGGACGGTGATTTCATTCCAGCCCCTTCGCACGCCGCTCAACGGAAAGGATACCGTTGTGTACCCATCCACGCCGTCGATAGTAAAGATTCCCTCGTCGCTAAAACGCCGCAGCCCCGAATTGACCGCCAGTTGCATCGTAAGCAATTTGATCTCGTCGGGGTGGGACACGTAGAGCATGAAATTCAGCGCGGGGTTGGGCACGCCGGATATGTCCCTGCCGCCGGTCGCGCCGCCGGTCTCACTGACCCTGTCCGTGCCGCCTAAACTGAACCAGTTTTCCATATGCGTGGCGCCGTGCGGAAATACGCGCAACGAACGGCGGCCGTTTTCGGCGGTGCGCTCGGGGCCGGCGTCCACCACCCCCGGCCAATAGGCGTAGGTGTTTTCGGCTCTCTCGTCGACCAAAACCGCGCTTTCGTTCGAGGCGGCCAGAACGGTAACGGTGATTGTGTTGTAGTCGCCTGTCGTATCGTTGTTGGCGGTGATTGTCGCCGCACCCGCCTTTAAGCCGGTCATTACGCCCGCGCTTACCGACACATTGTCCGCGCCTTCCGTCACGGTATAGGTCAAATTCTCGCCGAGAAGGCCGCGCAGGGCGGTGTCCTTGCCAACGTACGCTTTAACGGACAGGGTGTTCGCCACGGGAATAAAGCCCGCCAGTTGGGTCGCCGCGTTCGCGTTGATATAGGTCGTTTCGACAATACGGATGTCCGACAGGCCGAAGTACCCCGAATAGCCGGAGCCGCCGACGGCGTACAGGCGCATATAATTGATGTCGTTCAAATCCAAATGGTTTTTATCCCGGTCGTCTTGGTCGGCGGAACTTATATCCTTGACCGAGCCGCCGTACCCGTTGAACAGGGAAATCAACAGGCGGTTCCAACCCTGTTTCAAATCGTTTTTAAAACCGGAAAGCGGCATATTCGTTTCGTGAATGCGTTCCCCTTGCGCGGCGTCTTCCCCCACTCCGGTAAAGGGCATTGTGCGGAATTCCAATTGGCTGTCGCCGATCCCCCTGAACGATTGAATATTGCTTATGTACAGCCACATGCTGATAGCGGGATAGGAATAATCCGCCGCCGCCGTTTCGTCGATCTCGATTTTGAACGTGCCGGTTTTTTCATACATGTTGTTAAACGTAAAATAGGGCGCGTCATTGGGGCCGCCGTTCAAATAATAGGCGGTTGCGCCGGGAAAATGCGTACTGTCGGCGGGAACCGCAACCTCGCTGACATGGCCCTCGGTTAGGTAATGCGTCATTTCCTCGTGAGCGGCTATGACGACCGGATCCGTTTGCTCGGCCGCGAGCGCGAAACGCACGTCGCTTATCGCGTAATTATAGGTGTCGGTCGAGCCTAAAAATACAAAACGTAAAGCGTTGATAGTCTGTAAGTAATCCGTATACTCTTTTGTGGAGGCGGAATCCTGCACTGCCGCCAATGAAAGTTTAGCGGAAACCTTATTCCAACCGACTTGAAAACTATTCAGCGCGGGAATCAAATCGATATATAACTTGCTGTTGTCATGCGCCCCGCTCCAACCGCCGGTTTGGTCGGACAGTCCGATCCAGGCACTTCCCCCCGTATCCGGCTGCCACTGTTGCATATTGGCGAGCGCGCCCTCGCCGTCCACCGCCAACCAAAACGTCAGCGCGGCGTCCTCGTAATCCCCGCCGAAATTGTCGGGATCGGACAGGTCAATCGTCGCGGCCGGATTTTGCGCGACCACAAGGCTACGGTCTTCGCCGTTGGCCAACGTCGGCCACAAAATCGAATTTTTGCCGATCGCGCCGAGCGGCTGCGAATACCGGATGCCCGATCCGTAACGGGGAAATTCCGTGCCCGTCGTAATCTCCTTGAAGGGCACGGTCTTAGGCTCCTCCGCATGGGCGGGAGCCCCCCTGAGAGAAAAGACGCCGGCCGCGCCGAAAACAAGCGCGAGCGCGAGAAACGATACAAACAACAGTTTTTTCCAGTTCTTCTTCATTTAAAACTCCTTATCTTGTCGCCAAGTATTTTAATGGTACCGCATTCGGCGCGATTCGTCAAGAGTGGCCTGCATACAAATAAAACCGCATTAAATTTGTTTGGTTTGCCGGATAGCGGTGAGGCGAGTTTGAGGGGCAAAAGGGCGGGAAGTTGAAAGTTGAAAATTGAAAGTTGAAATGTTAAGGTCGAGAGAGCGGGCATCGATACGGGGTCATTAGAGTTGTTACGAGGAGCAAAGCGCGACGCGGCAATCTCTATGTAAAAAGGCGCGTTTCGTGCTTTGTAGCGGTGGGCTATTTCTCGACGGGAGTGTACAAACCGCGTTG
>JAISFM010000137.1 GCA_031263605.1 Clostridiales bacterium
AAGGTTTTGTAAATTTTATGTAAAGCCGGTCGGGGCAACTTTTGCGCCGCGCCCCTTTCAAAAACTTTTGACATTAAAAAAAGGCGCGTTGTTTATACAACGCGCCTTTTTGCCCAAATAAACCCTAATACAACCGCGCCTTACGCGTCGGGATTGCAGGCCGCTTAAATTGAGCGGGTAAAATTTACTCGTCCCCGCATTCGTCCAACGTCAGGATTTCCTCGTCGTCGTCCTGCGTTTGTTTGTCCGAACTTTTCTCCGTCGCTACGCTGCCGTCTTTCGCATTCAAGTTGCGATTTGGATCGACATACGTGTTGCCGATCGCCGGCTTGCCCGGGTCTTTCAAGTAATACTCATATTTGCCGTCATTCGCGCCCGAACACGCGGCGAACAGTATCGCCGAGAGAGCGGCTACCGCCGCAAAAATCAACAGTTTAATCAATTTTTTCATAATGTCACTTCCTTTTAAACATATAATTTCTATATGTTTGCTTTATTATACCATGTCTTTTTTAGGTTGTCAAGCGTTTAACGCATTTTTTTTTAGGCGGTCAAGATTTTTTGTTGAAAGTTTTTGAAAGGGGGCGCGGGGGAAAACTTTTTTTCCAAAAGTTTTCCCCCGCGCAATTGCGCAATGTCCGCTATCCGACACTATTCCCTATCCCCTAGTCCCTATTCCCTTTCATTTAGATATTCGCGCCCGCCTCTAAATTCTCGGATACCTCCGGCGGCAGCGGCGGCAAGCCCAGCCGCGCCCGTTTTCTGTTCCTTCGGGCGCGCGTAAGGTCGTTGATCCGCTGAGCGACGACGCCGGCGACGATCGAATCGCCGGCGTTGATCGGCGGCCGCGCGAAGCCTACGATGAAATCGATTCCCAAAAACAGCGTAATTAAATTGAACGGCAGGCCGAACATTGCCAAAAGCAACAGCGACGCCTGAATGTTGCCGCCGCCTACGCCGGCCACGCCGATCGAACTGATAGCCGTAAACAAAACGAGTTTGACCGCGAACTCGACCGTCCAAGGGTCGATACCGCTGTACATCGCGGCAAGGACGACCAGCATAGCCGGATACAGCCCCGCGCAAGCGTTTTGGCCGACGCAGGTGCCCAAACTCCCCGCCAAATTAGCGGTGGTGTCGGATACGCCCATGTCCCGCTGGCATTTGATCGTCAACGGCACCGTGGCGATGCTGCTCATCGAAGTCAACGCGAATAAATAGGTTTTGGCGGTCTTTTTAAAGTAGTTTTTCAGATTGACGCCGAACACGAGCAGCAACAGGATATGCAAAGCGGCGATAACGGCGATTCCCGCGTAAAACGCGGCAATGAAACCGCCCAGCGTGACGAACACGCTCCAATCGTTGATCGCGATCTGTACGGCGACCATGGACAAAATCCCGTAAGGCGTAAACTTGATGACAATGTCCACGACGGTGCCGACGATTTCATACAGAACCTCGATCGCGTTTTGCGCCTTGACCGCTTTTTCTTTGTCGTATTTTTTGACCATGACGATGGCCGCCGCGATCAAAATCCCTAAAAACACGATCGGCAGGGCGTTGTTGCTGGTCAAAGCCTTAAAAAAGTTTGTGGGCACGATTCCCGTAACCGTATTGATGATCGTTGTCGGCGTATTTCCGATTTTCTCGACCGGATCGCCCAAGCCCGAGGCGTTCAGCCCGAACAGTTTGACGGCGAAGTACCCGACCGCGCCCGACACGGCGACCGTAAACAACAGCGCGGCCATGATCCACAGCCCGCCGCGCGCCGCGTCCTTGCTCGCCCCGACCTTGACAAACGCGCGTATGATAGACACGATTACAAGCGGCACGACGACCAACTGCAAAGCCGCCAAGAACAATTCCTGTACGATATTGACCCATTCGAGCGCGGCGTTTACGCCGAACGCAAGGTAGATGTCCGAACTCCACAGGAGTTTCAGGAACAGTCCGAACACGGTGCCGAATACGAGAGCCGCCAGCATGACGAGGCCGAAACTGATTTTTTTGCGTTTGCCGTCCTCGCCGCGCTTGCCAACCCGCAGTTTTTTCAAGAATACCAAACCGACGGTTGCGCCCGCGAACAGCACTATTATGCCGATCGCGAACAGCAAACTTGCGGTGGTTAAACTTCCGTCCGGTTTCATTTTCGTTTTTTCCTTTCTTTATGTTTTACGGTAGGGGGGGGTACGCAAGGGTTTTATGCGGGGGTTTGGCGGGGGGAACTTTTTTGTTAAAAAATTCCCCCGCGCCCCCTTTAAAAAACTTTACGCATTGTGATTAGAACGCGCCTTATCCCCCCTGTTCACTATTCGCCTACAACCTTATAGGTCAAATGCCCCTCATAAAAGTTGTACAGCAATTGCAGAATGTTGTTTTCCGCGCTTCGCCCGGCGGTCGAAGTACGCACTATGCCTAAATAATTTACGCCCTTCCAGAACTTCGTGCCGGTTAGGTTCGCTTTTTGATTCGCGTTCAAGGCCGCGTATGCCGTGGCGAAATCGTCGGTCAGGTAATCGATCACTTCGTCCGTGACGCAATCGTCCAAACTATAATCCGCATTCGTGCTGAAATACAGTTTGCCGTCCGCCGCTAACGTCCCGACATAAACGCCGCCCTTATGCGGTTCCTCGGCCGCGCCGACGATGCCCTCGAACGTGTCGCCCGAACTGGCTTTGCCGATGATGGGCTTCCAGTCGCCGTTTTGATCCACGTTGTCCTTGTTATAGGCGATCAAGGTAGGCACGCCGATCTTGGTGAGCCTTTTGCCGCCGATACTTAAATCCTCGTTGTAACTTTCCGCGACGAGGCCTTGCTCGATGAACTTGTTGCTCAAATAATCGTTCGTGGACGGGAACCCGCCGGACTGCCAGTTGATGTCGAAGTAGGTCAGCAGGTTGGCGTACAGACGGGACAGGAACGTAGTCGTGCCGAGCGTATCGTCGTCCTTATTGACGGCGGTTTCGGAACTGCGGATATTGGTTGCGCTCGACGCGCCGTCGATATACGGGTCAAAGAAGTATACCTCGTTGATCGTATACTGGTCGATTTTGGCCAGTTGGTTGAACGGCGCGAGGAACCCGCGCGAGTAATGGCACCACGAACCGCCGAAATAGAACGCGAAATTCCCGTCGGATTGCAACAGGTGTATCAACTCCGCATAGGAAACGAATTTATAGATGTGGTTGTCGTCGGTCAGGTTGTCGTACTGCACGTTCAGTTTTTCGCCCGTCGTCGAGTTTGTAAAGGAAGCGGCGGGAACCGCGTCGGGGCGCGCGTAGGCCAAAGCCGTGCTCGACCCTTGCGTGTAGGTGCCGAAAATGTACTTGAAGTAGTCGAATTTTTTCAAGCCCGTCGCCGTCGAAGGCAAGCCCGCCCCCGTCGCCGCCGCCCCGGTCAGCGGGATTTTATTCAGAAGCGCGGTAACCTTCGCCGCCGAGAAATCCGTGGCGGTCGCGTCCGTGAAATCCACGACGGTATTTTTCAGCGTGCCGCCGTCGATCCATTTCTTAAAGAGCAGGACGGAGGGGCTTTTGATTAGGTTTGCCGTCGCGCCCGTACCCGACAAATCCTTGCCGGTTTTGATGGAGACGGTTTGACCGCTCGTCAATCCGGAAGCGGCAAGGGCGGTCGCGTTAGTCGTTACGTCGAAACCGGGACGGGTCGAAGTGCCGTTAATCAAATCCACGTACAGTTTGGTCAGCGAAGTCCTCGCGCTGTAATCGTTATTGGCCGAACCGCCGTACGCGCCGTTCTGTGAAACGTCGGTGCGAATGTCGCTGTCGTACTCGCCGAGGGGGTTGTTCTCTACGCCGTTCTCTTTCAAGCGGTTTTCGATTTCCAAGCCGCCGTTGACCTTGAAGTCAAAATTGTAGATAGCGCGGAAAATCGTGGAACCCTGCCCCGCCCTGCGCTGTCCGGCGGTGCTGCCCGACGCGCTTTTGGTGTTGTCGGCCGCGAACGCGGCGGCCGCTTGATTGACGGTGTTCAGCACGGATTGAGTGCCGCTTTCCCATTCGCCGCCGAACACGATCGCGTAATACCCCAAATCCCGTTCGAGGGAACTTTCAAGCAGGAACGTGAAAGGCTCGTAGGCCAACGTTTGGAACGGGTTGTACAAGCGGCGGTTATAACTGCGCCCGTTGACCGTGACATGGCTTTTCGTCGCGTAATAGTACGGAGCCGTTTCCGTCGCGTCGTCGGTCGTTTTGAATTGGTACGCGCTGTTCAAGCCCAAACCGTAAACGTCCTCATAGTAGTCGTAATAGTCGAAGTTGCCGGGATAGTAACTTGCGGTTTTGATCTGTTTCCCCGCGTCGCCGGCATCGCCTGTGTCGTCGGCGTCGATCGGCTCCAGCCCCGAGCAAGCCGCCAACGATAACAGCGCGGCCAGCGCGAGAGCGATTAAAGTTATGATTTTAAATTTATGTTTCATGATTGTGTTTACTTCCTTTTTTTATTTTTTAACTTTTTTTGTTGGGAACGCAAAACGCCCCCTCTTTTCCCGATAAAATCGGGAAAAATAAAAAGGGTATACCCTTTTTGCCGATTGTCCGGCCTACCGTCGCGGCAAGCCGGACAGGCGCGGCGCGGACAACGCCCTTGCCCGCCCCGCCCCCGCGCCTATACGGCGCGGCGCAAGGTGTTAGAGTTGTCACGAAACCTTCCCGCGAAGTCTTTACGGGTCTTTTCGCGTTTAGGTTTTGTGGCAACTCTATTATAAAACGCAACTTCTACATCGGATAAAGAAATAAAAACGAAAAGCGGGTTTCATGCTTTCAAATGCTCCTTGTACGCAAAATTTATAACTCATACTAATAATATATGTGTTATATGCGATACAGTATACACCTTTCTTTTTCCCCTGTCAAGCGTTTTGAGGCGTATTTTTTAAACATATATGTTTTGAATGTAATAAACAAAAAAGACGCAAAAATAAGTAGGAAGTAGGAAGTAGGAAGGACGAAGGAATGTCGATGTTCCGTAAAACAGGTTGGTCGGCGGGTATGAAACATAAAGCAACCCAAAGTTTCTTTTTGCGTCAGCATCCGATACTTCGTCCTTCGTCCTTCCTGCTTCCGATACTTCGTCTTTCGTCCTTCCTACTTCCTACTTATTTTACATATTCCCCAAAACCGTCTTGACCAAGCCGTCCGCATCAAGGCCGTACCTTTTAAACGCGCTGTCTACGTCGCAATGCTCAACCGACTTGACGGGCAAGGCGAGCGGCACAAATCGGCAGCCGCCGCCCGACAGCGCGGCGCGGACGCGCTCGCCGAAACCGCCCTCGGTTACGCCGTCCTCCATACTGACAACCAAATGCCCGCCGCCGAACGGTCTCTTGCCGTCCCCCGCTAATTTTTCCAAAACGCCCTTGTCGAGCGGCGCGACAAACCGCGCGTTCATTATATTGATGTAAATCTTTTTCTTAGTTAAAATTTCGTCGGCCTCCCGCGCCGCTTTCAGCATTCGCCCCCCGACACACAAAACCGTGATTTTGCTTTTGCCCGTTTTAACTACGCCCCATTCCCCCGCCGCTATCTCGCGCGCCGCCCGTTCGGGGTCGAGCGTGAACACGCCGCTCTCGGTTTTAGGGTAACGAATAAAAATAGGGGAATTGAGATGGGAATTGAGAATTGAGAATTGAGAATTGAGAAGTTCGGACTTTTTACAGTCCGCAGTGCACAGTCCACAGTCCACAGTTTCGGACTTTTTACAGTCCACAGTGCACAGTCCACAGTCCACAGTTTCGGATTTTTCCTTTACTTGCGCATTCTGAATTGCGCCCTGTGCCTTATCCGATAATTGTGCATTGTGCATTGTGCATTGTGAATTGTCCGATAACTGTGGACTGTGCACTGTGCACTGTGCACTGCCCTTGCCCGTCGCCCATTCTAACAATAACTCCGTCTCCGCGATGTCGGCGGGGGCGCATACGACGGCGTTGGGCATGGCGGCCAAATAGGACAAGTCGTAAATCCCTTGGTGCGTCCGGCCGTCCGCCCCGACAACGCCCGCGCGGTCGAGCAAAAACACGACGGGCAAATTTTGCAAACAAACGTCGTGCAAAATTTGGTCGTAGGCGCGTTGCAAAAAGGTCGAATAGATCGCGACAAAGGGCTTCAAGCCCCCCGCCGCCATGCCCGCCGCCAGCGTGACGGCGTGCTGCTCCGCGATTCCCACGTCGAAAAACCGGTCGGGGCATTTTTCGCGGAACGCGCAAAGCCCCGTCCCCTCGGCCATGCCCGCCGTGATTGCAACGATCGCGGGGTCGGTTTCGGCAAGGGCGGCTAATTTGTTGCCGACCGCTTCGGAAAAACAGCGTTTTAAACAGTCCACAGTTTCGGACTTTTTACAGTCCACAGTGCACAGTGCACAGTCCACAGTTTCGGACTTTTCCTTTACTTGCGCGTTCTGAATTGCGCCCTGTTCCTTATCCGATAATTGTGGACTGTGCGCTGTGCACTGTGGACTGCTCTCAACTCCGTGGAAAGCGTCGGGCGCGTCCTCGGCCTGCGGCCAGCCCTTGCCCTTCCGCGTCAAAACGTGAATTAAGAGCGGCCCTTTGTCGCGTCGAGCGTCGCGGAAGCAACTGATCAAGTCGGCGGCGTTATGCCCGTCGATCGGGCCGACGTACTTAACGCCCATTTGCTCGAACAGGGCGTTGGGCAGTATAACCCGTTTAAACACGCGTTTAATCCCGCTGAAAAAGCCGTAGATTTGCTTGCCGAACAGCGGAAAGCGCAGGACGGCCGATTTAAAGCGGGCTTTGGCGGCGGTATACCGAGGGCGAATCCGCAGCCGCGCCAAATGGCGGCTGACCGCGCCGGGCGTTTCGGAAATCGACATGCGGTTGTCGTTCAGCACGACGATCAGCGGCGTTTTGCACTGCCCCGCGTCGTTCAAGGCCTCGTACGCCATGCCGCCCGCCAACGCGCCGTCGCCGATCACGCACACGACGTGGAAATCCCCGCCGCTTATGTCGCGCGCCCGCGCCAAGCCCAGCCCCGCCGAAATCGAGGTCGAGGCGTGCCCCGTCCCGAACGCGTCGCACGGGCTTTCCTCGCGGTTGGGAAAGCCGGAAATGCCGCCCTCCTGCCGCAGGTTTAAAAACGCCTCGCGCCGGCCCGTCAAAATTTTATGGATATAGGCTTGATGCCCGACGTCGAAAACGAACCGATCCGTCGGGCAGTCGAAAACATAGTGCAGCGCGACGGTCAACTCGACCGCGCCCAAATTGGACGCCAAATGCCCGCCGGTGCGTTTCAGCCCGTCCAGCAGATACCGCCGGAGTTCCCCGCACAGCGCGGGCAATTCCTCGGGTTCAAGCGTTTTCAAATCGGCCGAGCCGTTTATTTTTTCAAGATACATACGTTTGCTCACACGGGGTGAAAGTTCGGATTAAGTGGATAGCGGATAATGGATAAGTGGTTAGTGTCGGTCGCGCGTTTCTCGCGCGGGAGTAAGTCATTACGGAGAAGTTTCGTAACAACACGATTGCGAGGAGCACAACGCCCCTTTTGTCATTGCGAGGAGCGCGAAGCGCGACGCGGCAATCTCTACCGAACACAGGAACGCCCCGCGCTTTCCTCTCATTCCGATTAATTGTGCATTGTGCATTGTGAATTGTGAATTGTCCCGTCATTTCGAGCGCAGTCGCGAAATCCCCCACCTTATGCGCAAAGTCCTTTATCCTTAACTGTGGACTATGCACTGTGGATTGTACACTGTACACTGTCCCGTCATTCCGTTTGTCGTGAATAATCTCAACCGCTGAAAAATTCCCCTCCCTCGGAGGGGTGGCCGCGGAGCGGACGGGGTGGTTCAATCGGCTGTTTGAGTTATTACGAAACCTCTATTTTGACACAGTCAACCTTATTCGCATTAACGTTCTCGCTCGCCCAAAAGAAACATACACCAATCCAAAGTTCCGATTTGCGTAAGCATCCGACACTTCTCACTTCTCCATTCTCAATTTCCTTTCCCCGCGTCCCGCTCCTTCCCTTTTTCCTTCCTGCTTTTCCGTTTCCTCTCTCTCCCGTCCTCTCTCATAAAAACCATCGCGACCCGCGCGATCAGCGCAACGATCGAATGCGATTTGGTAATGGAAAGTTTCTTGAAAAACGCTTTGCCGCTGACGATGACCGCCGCGATCAGCGCGGACGCGGCCACAAATACCAAAATGCGGTAGATGTTGCCCTCATCCCATTCATAGGGCTTTATGATTTGCCTCACTAA
>JAISFM010000156.1 GCA_031263605.1 Clostridiales bacterium
TTTCATTCGGCACGGTTGCGGCCGTTTCTTTTCCTTGCGTAGGTTCTTGTTTTTGTTTCATACTGTCTCCTTTTTTTATATAGATAAAAGATAAAAGATTAGGTAAGAGGTAAGAGGTAAAAGATATTGTCGGGAAAATTGAGCGTAATAATGACTATGTAAGATGTAAGATTGAAGAGGGTCGGATTGAGGACTTTGCGCAATCGGTTGGGGATTTCTCGACTTCGCTCGAAATAGACTTGTTGCGAAATTAAGGCGCGAGATGATAGGCGAGGGATTTTCGTGTGTAATGCGGGTAAAAATTGTAATTTGCAGCAACGCTACTAACAAAATTTTTACCCGCTTTACACACGAAAAGACCCGCATTGCGTCCGCGCCGTATTTCGCTACAAGTCTAATGACAAGATGTTTGCGCGCACCGACAATCTTACCCCCGCGCGAGTAACGCGCGACCGAACCTATTACCTATTACCTATTACCTATTACTTATTACCTAATTCCCTACTCCCAAGTACCCCCGCGCGAGTAACGCGCGACCGACCATCTTCCCTCTTCCATCTTACATAGTCCTCTATCCTCACTTCTCAATTCTCACTTCTCAATCCCCTACCCCCTGCATACCTTTATGCAACCGTATATGCGCGACAATCCGTTCCTTCACCGCGTCCGCGCACTCGTTGGCCAAGAGGTAACGCGTGTGCTCTACTATGTGCAAACCGTGCTCGTCGATCTCCGACGGCGGCGTTTCGCCCTTTTCCAGCCGTTGATTTTCGAGTACCGCCCTTTTGACGTGCAGGGCGTTCAAATCCTGCGCGTTCTCCCACATGCCGAAGCCCAGCATGTCCAGAACCTTGACGCGCGCGGAGTTGTCCAGTTTGCCGTCCTCGTTGTGCAGCAGCCCTGCCCGCAGCAGTTCGAACACCATGTTGCGCCTCTGCGCGGGCGTTTCGGTGACCCCGCTGTCGCTGACAAAATAAACCTCGTCCGCGCCCACGTCGCTTTTCGACCAATAAAACACCTCGGGCGCGCCGTCCTTGTCGGCGATCCTGCCGATCCTCGGCGTGGACGCGAATTGCCGGTACAGCCGCAGGATTTGCGCCGCCGTCCCGCGCACCGCCTTTTTCATCAGTTCCGCCGTGACCGACAGGCGCGTGTCGTCCTGCTCGATCAACAATTGCAGGGCTATGCCGCTGATGTTGCTCTGCGGCAAGCCCGAATTGCGCATGATTTCGGACACGCCGCTGATGCCGATAAACTCGGACAGCAGCCGCTCCTCCTCTACGATCAATTCCGAGGGCAGGCGGCCCGTGTCCATCATCGCCGGCGGGTTGCTGCCCGCGCGGTAGACCACGACCTTGCCGGGGTTCAGTCCCTCCTCCTCTAAATTATCGGTGTCGCAAGAGCCGTCCTCCACCGCCAGAACGCCCATCGATATGCGGTTCAGAAATTCCTGCTTGCGGTTTTTGACCGCGTTGTAAGCCCTTTGCACCGGAATAGCGCGTTCCAATACGCTCACGCCCCAGAAACTGCCGGGCAGTTCGATAGACCGCTGCATGACGAACGGGAACCCGCGCGCCCCGTCCGCGCCGTTGATGTACGGCAGGGGGCCGTCGTGCAGCACGTCCGCGCCCGCGACGACCGTCAGCCGCCCGTTCGGGGACTTCGCGTCCGGCAAATCGTACCGCTCGATAAGGTGCGCGGCGTTTTCCCGCCCGCAGTCCGGCTCCGCCGCGACGTTTGCGCCCCACTTTTCCGCGATGAATTTGACCGGCACGGCGCGGGCATGGATCAAACTGCGCGCGCCCGCCAGCGTGTCGGCGTCCTGGCAATCGGGGTAAATCTCGAACGGCGGGCAGGCCGTCAAGCCTACGTCGCCCTCGTACACCTTGCGCCCTTCCGTTTCCCCCAAGCACAGCCCCAAGCCCGTTTCCCACGTTATCTTGTAAAAAGCCGTGCCGCACGCCTCGCTCCACATCGTGACTTGCATGGCTATCGCGTCCAGAGCGAGGCGGTTGCCCGCCGCGTCCAGTATTTTGGCGGCGGTTTTGGCGGCGAAGACGTCTTTTTGAGTGCCGCCGGCGGGCATCACGCCCATGACGGGCTTGACGCGCCCCAGTTTAGCCATGCGCGTCTCGATAATCGGCGCTAAATGGTTGAAAACCTCGCGCTCCTGCCAGTAATAATTTCGCGCCTCGTCCTCGATATTGCCCTTCCGCGTGACAGCGCAGTACTGGTCGCCCCGCAGGAAGTTCATATTCAGCCGCCATTGCAGTTCCCGCCCGCGCCGCTCCTCGCGGCGTTTCTCAAAGTCCGCCCGCACCTCGGCCGCAAGTTCGTTTCTTTGTTCCGTTTTCATTTTTGTTTCCTTTTTTGTGTTGTTGTTGTGTTTTTGGTTTGGTTTTTTTGAGCGGGGGAAACTTTTTTGTCAAAAAGTTTCCCCCGCGCCCCTTTCAAAAAACTTTTGCATATTTAATTCTGCATTGTCCTTTAACTGTGGACTGTGCGCTGTGCACTATCCTTTAATTGTGCATTGTGCATTGTGAATTGTGCATTTCCGAACGCAGTTCGGAAATAAGCCGCTCCCTCTCCCGCTCCAATTCCGCGTCGCTCATCTCCGCAAGCCCCGCCGCCTCTTTGCCCAGCAGTTCGCGCAACGCGGACAGGTCGGGCAGGTTGAATTTTCGGTTGACCTTGCGCTTGACCAGCCGTTCCCCCGTTTCGTCGTTTTCGTATTCCTCGGTCACGTCCTCGCTGTAAAAGCCCAACGCCCGTTTTAAAAATACGTCCTTTAATTTTATGTCGTCAATTTGTCCGTCCATATAATCTCCTTGTAAGATGTAAGATGCAAGATGTAAGATGTAAGAGGGAAGAGGGAAGATGGTCGGATTAAGGACTTTGCGCAATCGGTGGGGGATTTCTCGACTTCGCTCAGATCATGACAAGATGTTTGCGCGCACCGACAATCTTACCCCCGCGCGAGTAACGCGCGACGGACACTATTCTCTATTCCCTTAAAATTCCCGACCGATAATTATCGGAGCGGTAAAGAGTGGAGTTCAGACGGGCAACAGGCGGCAATGTCGGCGAAGGGAGTGTACAAGCGTACATGACCGAGCCGACTTGCCGCACGTAGCCCGTATCAACCCACTATTTGCCGCTTCGCTCTCTTTTCAACTCCCGATAAAGCCGCTCTTTATCCAAAGCGACTTCGCTTTTATTCTTATCCTCGCGCGCGGCGGGGCGCGAAGCCAGGTAATACCGAAGTTCGTCCAGCGCGTGGTCGTCCTTTTTGCGCGGCGCGTCGCCGCCCGCCCACGCGTACGTTTTGAACTCGCGGATCAAATTCACGCACGGCCGAAAGATATACAGGCGCGGCCTGTTATCCGAACCGCGCAGATAGCCTTTGACGCGCTGAATCCCGCTGAACAGGTCCTTGTCCACGCGGGGGTTGACGAGGATATCGCGCTCCCAAAACAATTCGCACACGCTTTTGCCCGCCGCCAACGTCCTGCAAACGGCCGCGCTGTCGATCAAAGCGGCGAACCGCCCTCGCGCGTCCGTATGCCAGTTCAGCGCGCGCCCGATTTCCTTGATCCGTTCCGCGTGATAGTCCACGTCCCGCCCCGCCTCGTAATGCTCCGCGACGACGTAAACGTTGCCGTCGAAATCCACCGCGTACCAATGCGCCGACAGCGGGTTGGCCAAGCCCGGGTCTATCGAGATGTTGTCGTACCACTCGGGCGGCACGGCGAACGGCTCGACCACGTGGACGGACAGGTCAAATTCGGGGTACACAAGCCCGCCCGCGCCGCCGAATTTCCCGTAACGGCGGGATTGAAGTTCCTCCGCGTCCATGAGCCGGCTCAACGCCTCTGTCTCGGCGGGGTCGAGATGCGGATTGTCCGCCCATTCCATTTCGAGGACGGATATTTCGGGGTCCGCGCCCGCGTCCAAATAGATTTCGTCGTGTACCCATG
>JAISFM010000158.1 GCA_031263605.1 Clostridiales bacterium
GACAGGCCGGATTTCCGGAGAATGCTGCGCGACATCGAGGACGGAAAGGTCAACCTTGTAATCACGAAAGACCTGTCAAGGCTCGGGCGCGATTACATCATGACGGGGCATTATGTCGAGATTTACTTTAATAGAGGCACACCTAAAAAAGAAATAAGATGGAATGACGTGTTAGGATAATCGCGTAAATCTATAAATTATATACAAACTTGTGAAATTAGCAAAGCGGCAAGCATAAAAGGCTTGCCGCTTTGCTAATTGGATGGTTTTTTAATTAACTTCATAATTTAACGCAGAACACGGCGTAAAGAGAGACGGACCTTATGCCGTTCTCAAAGCCAAGGTTTTTTGCGGAAACACGGTCAAGCGTATCGGCCTTGTTCGTATAGTCTGCCTCGTAGTATGTATACCGCGACGGGTTGCCGTTGACATGCTTTCTTATTTCGTCGCCGGCATAATCGGGCTTGCGGGTTTCCGCAAAACTTTTTAAACTGCGCGATTTAGTGTTATCCGCCGCTTCCCGTTTTAAGGCTGTGCCGGACAGACTGTCCGCGCAAACGATAGAGTATTCGTGCGCTTCTCGCAAAAACAGTTGAGCGCAGCGAGCGCGGACGGGCAAGCCCGTATTTCGCCAAAAATTATAAGCGGGGTTTCTTTTCGGACGGCTTTACCGGAAACCGCCGCAATCTCGCGGATAATTCTTTCCCGCCGTAAGTCTTCGGCAAATATCGCTTTAAGCGGCTTATTGCCGTCAAAGTTTAAATACGCCGTGTTCGGATAGCGCGCTTTGCCGAAAGCGGGCATCGAATAAAAACCTGTATTCACAGAACGAACCGCATATTTTCGAGAGTTTTTCGCGCCCGTCCGCGTTATTCGCCGCGACGAGGCAACTCGCTTGCGAGGGTTGCGAGGAGCGGCGAGCAACTTTATAGTATACCAAGTATACTATAAATTTCTTTTTCCGCGTCGTAGCGTTGCTGCGTCTTTGGAAGGGAGTGTACAAACCGCAAGGGCGACGCCATCGGCGTCTAAAAATATTTTCGGTTCTTTTTGGCGCAAAACCCCGTGGAATGCTCGTTCGCAGCGGCGCTACGAACTGCGCTTTCACATGATTTTGCTCTCAAAAATATATTTTTGCCTTGCGGGTTGTCCGCTCCCCTTTGGAAAAATGCCTTGACGGACACAAAAACCTCTCGAAAATATGTTGTTTCTTATCTGTGAATACAGGTTATAAGTTTTTCCGGGTTATCGCGCGCCGCCTATGGTAAGGGGTTTGCGCTTAGGGCTGTTTTCCGTTTGAGCGATTGCTCTT
The DNA here is from genome assembly GCA_031263605.1 of Clostridiales bacterium. Taxonomy (GTDB): domain Bacteria; phylum Bacillota; class Clostridia; order Christensenellales; family DUVY01; genus BNZQ01. Next base: position 1,313 of record JAISFM010000158.1, read on the forward strand.
CGATAATTCTTTTCATATTTGATATTATATAACCCCGCTTTGATATTATATAACCCCGCTGACAAAAAGCCGGGCCCGATTCGCATTTGTATCGGCATAAAAATGCGGATTATGCCGAATAAAGGCGACGGCGGGGTTTTTTGTTGCAAAGTACACAATGAAAACGACAAGTTATCCTAAAAATGCGGCGATCTGAAAATAGTGTGTTATACTGTGCAACACAAAAATCGACGCGTTAAAGCAACTGTTGCATCGATTTTTTTAAAGGGCAATAGACTTGTCGCGAAATACGGCGCGGACGCTGCGCGGGTCATAATTTAAGCGCAACGCGGGTAAAACTTTTGTTGGCAGCGACGCTGCAAACTGCGGTTTTTACCTGTATCGCGCGCAAAAATCCCCCGCGTATCGGCTCGCATCTTAATGCGGCAAGTCCGATCGGAGAAAGAAATGAGAGTTTTCAAGGTACTGTTCGGGACAAAAAGGTCTAAGGCGTGGTTCATTGCCGCGGTCGCCGTTTCGGTTTTGGTTTTGGCCGTCAACCTGGTTTTAACGCAAAATACTTTCATTTACAATACGGTCAATTCCGTATTCGGCGGCGAAATAAGAAAGCATGTCAGCGGCGACCCGTCGCAATATACATACTACGAGGCGGACTACAAGAACAAGGCCGAGACGCTTGCCGCGGCGAACAAACTGAACGAGCGCATTGTAGAGGAAGGCATCGTACTGCTTAAAAACGAAAACGGCGCGCTGCCCGTCAAAACCCCGGTTAGCGACGGCGCGGTTTCCGTTAAGCCCAAAATAAGCGTGTTCGGAAAGAACAGCGTCAATTTGGTTTACGGCGGGTCCGGCTCGGGCGACGCGGGCTCGGCGGGGGCGGCGACGATTTATCAGAGTTTAGAGAGCGCGGGCTACGAATGCAACCCCGCGCTGAAAAGGTTTTACGAGAGCGCGGCGTCCGGCGCGGGGCGTCCCGCGACCCCCGCTATGGGCGATATTTTGGCGGGCTTCGCCACAGGCGAAACGCCTTATGAAGCCTATACGCAGGAAGTAAAAAACAGTTGCGCGTCCTATAACGACGCCGCGCTGATCGTATTTTCGCGCATCGGCGGCGAGGGGTACGACCTGCCCCGCACGATGAAAACGAGTTTTGCCGATAACGCCGCGCCGGTAAGCGGCGCGCGGTCGGCGGGCGACCATTATTTGCAGTTGGATAAGAACGAAACCGATTTGATCGCGCAGGCCGCCGCGGGCTTTGACAAGATCATCGTCGTTATCAACAGCAGCACGCCCATGGAATTGGGCTTTTTGGACGACGGCGCGCCCTCGCCGCATTACGCGTATTCGGATAAAATCAAGGCCGCGCTTTGGGTGGGCGGCACGGGCAAGACGGGAATCAACGCTTTCGGGCGCGTGCTCAACGGCTCGGTGAACCCGTCCGGCAAGACGGTGGATACCTACGCGCGCGATTTCAAGGCGGACCCCTCGTGGGCTAATTTCGGGAACAATTTGGAAAGCAACGGGAACCGCTATTTTGTGGACGGGAAGCAGCGGGCCTATTACTACGTCGAGTACGAGGAAGGCATTTATGTCGGGTACCGCTATTGGGAAACGCGCGGCTTCACCGACGGCGAGGAGTGGTATAAGGACCACGTCGTGTACCCGATGGGCTACGGCCTGAGTTATACGAATTTCGGTTGGGAATTTTTGAACGCGGGCGATCTTTCGGGCGCGGGTTTGAACGCGGATTCGACCGTCACCCTGCGGGTTCGGGTTACGAATACGGGCGATTGCGCGGGAAAGGACGTCGTGCAGGTTTACCTGACCGCGCCGTACACCGCGCCGCGCGCGGAAGGAGGCGTTGAAAAACCGGGCATTGAAAAGCCGCATGTGGTTTTGGTCGGCTTTGAAAAGACGCCCCTGCTCTATCCCGCGTCGGAGGCGGGCGAAGGGAAGCCGAACGCGGCGATCGTGGAAATTTCCGTGCCCGTCTATTATTTTGCGTCTTACGACTATAACGACGCGAACAAAAACGGGTATAAGGGCTATGAAATAGAGGCGGGCGACTATGTTTTAAAGGTCAGCCGCGACGCGCACACGCCGGAGGCCGAGGCTGCGCTCGCTCTGGGCGAAATGAAAATCCAAACCGACGCCGCGACGGGCGGCGAGGTAGTCAACCGTTTTGACGACGTATCCGGCCATATCGCGAAATACATGTCGCGGGCGGATTTTAGCGGGACGTTCCCCCAAAAGCCGACCGAGGCGGAACGCAACGTGCCGCAGTCGTTTATCGATTCCTTTGCCTATACGGCAGACGACGCGAATCAAAAATGGACGGCGGAAACGACGCCGGCTCAGGCGAAAAATCCGTTGAGTTACAACGACACCAAGGTCAAACTGTACGATTTAATCGGAAAGCCGTATGACGACGCGCTGTGGGACGAACTTTTGAATCAACTTACCGTCAAGCAAATGGTGGATTTGATAGGGACGGGCAATTACAACACGATGCGGATAGACAACATCGCGAAGCCCCAAACCATAGACCCGGACGGGCCGGTGGGCTTTACCATGTTTATGAACAGCCCCATCGTGTACGACACGTGTTTTTACGCGAGCGGGTGCGTCGTCGGCGCGACGTACAACAAGGAACTGGCCTGCGAGATGGGCGAAATGATCGGCAACGAGGGCATTATCGGCAACGAAAAGGGCGACGGCCGGCAATACAGCGGCTGGTACGCGCCGGCGGTCAACATCCACCGCTCGCAGTTTTCCGGGCGCAACTGGGAGTATTATTCGGAGGACGGCTATTTGTCGGGCGTCATGGCGGCGAACGCGGTTCGGGGGGCGAAGTCCAAGGGCGTGTACGCGTACGTAAAGCACTTTGCCCTAAACGACCAGGAGACCAACCGTTCCAACAACGGCATTTTGGTTTGGGCGAACGAACAGGCCATGCGCGAGATTTATTTCCGGGCGTTCGAGGTCACGGTAAAGGACGGCGGGGCGGTCGCGGTCATGTCGTCCTTCAACCGTATCGGCAAGGTATGGGCGGGCGGCTCTTACGAACTTTTGACGGAGGTCTTGCGCGGCGAATGGGGCTTTACGGGCATGGTGATAACGGACTACAACTACGACACAAAGTATATGAACGTAGACCAAATGATCCGCGCGGGCGGCGACCTGAATTTAAGTCAGGCAAACTTTCCGGGCAATACAAACTCGGCGACGCAGGTAACCGCGCTGCGGAACGCGACGCATAACATTCTCTATACCGTGGCGAACAGCAACGCCATGAACGGCTTGGGGGCGGGCGTGCTGTACAGGTACACGATGCCCAACTGGGTCAAGATTCTTTTGTGCGCCGACGGCGCGGTCATACTCGCGTTGGGCGTGCCCGGGTTTTTTGTAATCAAACGAAGCCGCAAAATTTTAAAGAAGCGGGAAGAGGGCGGCGCGGCGGCGGATAAAAATTGAAAATTGAAAATTGAAAATTGAAAAGTGTCGGATGCTTACGCAAGAAATAACTTTTAGTATGCTGTATGTTTCTTGCCTGCCGACCGGCTTGCCGGACGGAAATTCGACCTTAACTTTTCAACTTCGAGAGCGAATGCAATTATTGCGCAAAAACTTGTCATCTCTTTCGAGAGCGAATGCAATGAGCGGAGCGGAGAGATCTTCGACAATTTAATTACGACAGGGAGGTTAACATGAAAAAAGCAAAATATTTAGCGGTGTTTCTCGCGCTGCTGGCGGCTCTTGCGGCGGCGGGGTGCGCGGGCGGCGGCGGCGATACGGCCGCGCCGGAGGGCGTTTACTACTCCGTGGCGGTAACGGGCGGCGCGGGGGCGGGGAAATACCGCGAGGGCGCGGTCTGTACGGCTTCGGCGGAAACGCCGGAAGGCAAGCAGTTTTTAAAATGGATTAAGAACGGCGCGGACGCTTCGGTCAACGCCGAATATTCCTTTAACGTTAGGGAGGATTCGCGTCTGCTCGCGGTGTTCGGCGACGCTGTGGCGGACGCGGGCGGCGAGGCCTTCACCGTGAAAACGCCGAACGGTATCGGCGGCGGCGGGTACGCGAAAGGCTCGCTCTGCACGGTGAAAGACCCCGCCTCGGATGACGCGCGGGTTTTCCGCGGCTGGGAGGCCGACGGCGAAATTGTTTCCTTGGAAAGGATATATACCTTCCCCGTGACG
>JAISFM010000184.1 GCA_031263605.1 Clostridiales bacterium
GGTCACGGCGCTAAAAAAAAAAATAAAAACTATCGTTATTTTTTTGGCCGGGGGGGGGTTTAAATATTTTAAAAAACAGACCCCCCCCCAGATCACCCCGCGAACCACCTCGCCGCCATTCGGCGGCACCCATCCGAGGGAGGGGAATTTTTTAGCGGTTGAGATGTTTCGACAGCGCTCGCTGACGCTCGTTCCGCTCAACATGACAAGAGAGGCGCGCGGCGGGTTGCATAAGTACAATGCGGAAAGTTTTTGAAAGGGGCGCGAGGAAAACTTTTTACAAAAAGTTTTCCCCGCGAACCACCCCGCGAACCGCCCCGCAAATAAACCGCCCCGCGCAAATCACTTTATCCGAAATTTGTAAATTGTAAATTGCATGGTCATTTGTCACGTGAGCAGTGAGGGCAAGTCAATGAAAAAAGCGAAATGGATATGGAAAGCGGGCGGGGCGGCGGCGGACGAATACGCCGAGTTTCACGACGGGTTTTCCTATGCGGGCGGCGGCGCGGAAATCGAATTGTCGTGCGACTCGAACTACGCGCTGTACGTCAACGGGCGGCTGGCGGGCTTTTCGCAGTACGCCGACTTCCCGCACTATAAGGTAAGCGACACAATCGATATCGCGGAATTTTTAAACGCCGGCGAAAACGTGCTGAAAATCGTCGTGTGGTACTACGGCGCGGAATTTCAAACCTATTACATGGGCAAGGCCGGGCTGATTTACGAGGTCGCGCGCGGCGGCAAAACGGCGGCATGGTCGAGCCCCCGCACGCGGTGCGGGACGACGGCCGATTATGTCGGCGGATTAAAAAAAATCATCACGGGGCAACTCGGCTATTCGTTCCGCTACGACACGCGGCGGGCGGAACCCGCCTTGTCCGGCGCGGTTGTGCAGGACGGAATGCCCGGGGCTTTGCGCCCGCGCCCGATTAAAAGGCTCGAATTGACGGATACTTTTTTCGGCGAACCGATTTTCGGCGAGCCGATCGGCGCGTCAATCGGCGGGGGCCGGAAAATATACGATCTGTCCCGCGAGCGCGTGGGCTTCCTGCATATCAAATTCAAGGCGGAGAGCGGCGCGCTCGTCACCGTCTCCTACGGCGAGCATTTAGCGGACGGCGAGGTGCGCAGGAGGATCGACGGGCGCGACTTTTCCGTCGAGTTGATCGCGAACGGGGAAACCGCCGAATATTTGAACCCGTTCAGGCGGCTGGGGTGCCGGTATTTGCAGGTGGACTGCGCCGTCCCCGTAGACGTTCAATTCATCGGCATTCGGGAAACCCTCTATCCGCTGTCGGTTCGGCCGTTCCGCGCGGATACGGAGTCGCGGCAACGCATCTACGACGTGTGCGTCCGGACGCTGCAACTTTGTATGCACGAGCATTACGAGGACTGCCCGTGGCGGGAACAGGCGTTGTACACGATGGACAGCCGCAACCAAATGCTTTGCGGGTACTACGCCTTCGGGGAATACGCCTTTGCGCGGGCGAATCTGAAACTGATCGGCGAGGACAGGCGCGCCGACGGCCTGCTGTCGATTTGCAGCCCGTCCAAGGTGGATTTGACGATACCCTCGTTTTCGCTCTATTACGTCGCGCAGATGCGCGAATACGCCGAGCATTCGGGGGACGATACCCTGCTCGCGGAGTACTACGGCAAACTGCGGCGAATCGTCGGGATATTCGCCGACAGGGCGGAGGGCGGGCTTGTGCCGGCCTTTTACGGCGACAAGGCGTATTGGAACTTTTACGAATGGGCGGACGGTTTGGCGGGGACGCTGTGGGGCGCGGACGAAAAACGGTTCGATCTGATCCTGAACGCGCTGTTTTCCCGCACCCTGCAAAGCATGTCGGCCATAAGCCGCCGCTTGGGCAGGGATGCCGACGGCGCGGGGTACGGCGCGCTGTCCGCGCGGGTCAACGAAGCGATCAACGCCCGCTTTTTCGACGGCGGCAGGGGTCTTTATAAAACCTTCGAGAACGGCGCGCATTTCTGCGAACTCGGCAACGCGCTGGCCGTCCTCTGCGGCGCGGCCGCGGGCGGCCGGGCGGAGGGTATTTGCGCGCAACTCGCGGGCGAGGGCGGAGCGGGCGGCGGTTCGGACGGGCTTTCGGGCGGCGGTTCGGGCGGGCTTTCGGGCGAAGTCGTCGATATGGTGCCGGCGACATTGAGCATGATTTGCTTTAAGTACGACGCGTTATTGGCGACGGACGGGGGCAAATACGCGGCCTATGTTTTAAGCGACATCGATAAGAATTACAAATACATGCTCGACGCGGGGGCGACGTCGTTCTGGGAGACGATCAAAGGCGAATCGGATTTCGGCAACGCCGGCAGCCTTTGCCACGGTTGGAGCGCGATGCCCGTGTACTATTACCATAAACTGCTGCCGTAAATTGTTATAGAGATTGCCGCGTCGGACGTTTGGGGAAAACTTTGTATCTCCGATAAAACCGTCGTCACCTCGGTCATGTGCAAACTTCGTTTGCCCGCGACCCTCGGTTCCTCGGTTTCATGAAAAAAGTTTTCCCCAAACCCCTTTCAAAAACTTTCAACAGGGGAAACAGGGGAACGCGCGACAGTATAAAAAGGCGCGTTTCGTGTTTGGTAGAGATTGCCGCGTCGCGCTTCGCGCTCCTCGCAATGACTGGCAGCAATGCGTTTGTACACTCCCCTGTCATTAGACTTGTTGCGCTTTGCCCTTAATTGCGCATTGTGCATTGTGAATTGTGCATTGTGAATTGTGCCTATTTGTTCGGAAAGGAAGTTGCCATGGCTGAAAAGAAAGAGATGCATTTGATCTGCAACGCGCACATCGACCCGGTGTGGCTGTGGGACTGGGAGGAGGGCGCGGCGGCGGCCGTGGCGACATTCCGGTCGGCGGCCAGCCTTGCGGAGCGGTACGATTACGTGTTCTGCCACAACGAGGCTTTGCTGTACGAATGGGCCGAGGAATACGAGCCCGCCCTGTTCGAGCGCGTTAAACGCCTCGTCAAGGCGGGCAAGTGGCACATCGCGGGCGGGTGGTATTTGCAGCCCGACTGCAACCTGCCGTCGGGCGAGTCCTTTATTCGGCAGGCAATGGTGGGGCGGGCGTACTTCGCCGAAAAATTCGGCGCGGAACGCTTGCCCAAAACGGCGGTCAACTTCGACCCGTTCGGGCATTCTTTGGGCCTGCCGCAGATTTTAAAGAAATGCGGGTATGAAAATTACCTGTTCATGCGGCCGTTCCCGGGGGAGGGGCAAGGCGTGCCCGACCGCCCGTTTGTGTGGCGCGGGCCCGACGGCTCCGAGGTCAAGGCGGCGGCCGGCGGCGCGTACAACACCCCCTTGGGCAAACTGCGCGACAGGGTCGAGGCGGATTACGGGAAATTGGAGCGGGGCGAGGGGGCGCAAGTGTACAACGGCGGCGGTCTGGTCGTCTCGTGCTGGGGCGTGGGGAACCACGGCGGCGGCCCGTCGGCCGCGGATTTGGACTATATAACGGGGGAGATCGCGAACGGGGCGCGGGCGGAAATCATCCATTCCACGCCCGATTTGCTGTTCAGCCGCTTGAAAACCGAAACGGTGTACGAGAAGTCCCTGAACATCGCAATGCCCGGCTGCTACACCTCGGCCGTGCGGATCAAGCAAAAGCACAGGGAACTGGAAAGCCGCCTGTACTCGACGGAGAAAATGCTGGCGGCGGCCGCGCTGAACGGTCTGTCGGAGTACCCCGAAACGGAGTTGCGGGAGGCCGAAAAGGATTTGCTGTTCTGCGAGTTCCACGACATACTGCCGGGCAGTTGCGTCCGCAAGGGCGAGGAAACGGCCTTAAAACGGCTGTCGCGCGGCCTGTGCGTTTTGGACGAACTGCGCGCCCGCGCCTTTTTCGCGCTGTGCTCGGGCTTGCCGAAAGCGGAGGCCGGCGCGTATCCGATAGCGGTCTGCAACCCCCACCCGTATACGGTGAAGACGGCGGCCGATTGCGGGTTCATGCTCGCCGACCAGCAATGGGACGAAAGTTTTTGGACGGGCGCGGAGGTGTACGACGGGGATAAAAGGCTGCCGTCGCAAATCGTCCGCGAGGCGTC
>JAISFM010000186.1 GCA_031263605.1 Clostridiales bacterium
CTAATTGCAACAGTCGGCGGGTAAGAAACATACAGCATAAGAAAAGTTTATTTTTGCGTCAGCATCCGACACTTCTCACTTCTCAATTCTCAATTCTCAATTCCCTGCCACTTCTCAATTCTCACTTCCGGCGGCCGCCGGCCGCCGCCCTGCGCATTCTGTCGTTCACCGCCCTGCCCAAACCAACCTCGGGCAACTCCTCGCACAATAAAACGTCGCAGTCCCGCTCGGCGGCGCGGAACGCCCCGAACAAAGCCCGCGCCGCGTCCGCGCCGTCGCGCCCCAAAGCCACTATATTTCGGCCGCCGTACAGGGCTTGCCGTTCCCGTATAGTTATTATAGCCGATTTTAAATTTTTTTGCACGCATTCGTCATAGGCTTTCAAGATTTCCGAAACATTTCCGCAACCGAAAACCCGAACCTCGCAAGCGGGCGCGTAATGCCGATACTTCATGCCCGGCGATTTCGGCGCGTCGGAGCGGCCTTCCGCTTTTCCCGTCCCCGATCCTTCCGTTCCCGCGCAATCGGCCGCGGTATTTCCCGCCGCCGCGTTTCCCGCCCCCGCTTTTTCTATTCCCGCTTTTCCCGCCGCCGCGTTTCCCGTTCCTACTTTCCCCGCCGCCGCAAATTTAAAACCCAACAACGCCTCTATTTTTTCGGCGGGGCAGCCCCCCGGCCGCAGGATTGCGGGAGCCGCGCCCGACAGGTCCAGCACCGTGGACTCCACGCCCACGCCGCAAAGCCCGCCGTCCAAGATCAAGGGGATTTTCCCGTTCAAATCGTCATAGACGTGCCGCGCCGCCGTGGGGCTGGGACGCCCCGACGAATTCGCGCTGGGGGCGGCGATGGGCGTGCCGGCGGCTCGGATCAGCGCGAGCGCGGCCGCGTGAGCGGGGATACGCGCGGCGACCGTATTCAATCCGGCGGTTACCGTGCCGGGTATTTGCGGGGCTTTTTTTAAAACCAGCGTGAGCGGCCCCGGCGTCAATTCCGCGAGCAGCCGTTCGGCGACGGGCGGGACTTCGGCGACAATCCGGCGCAGCATCTCGACGTCGGCGCAATGGACAATCAGCGGGTTGTCGGCGGGTCTGCCTTTGGCGGCGAAGATCCGTTTGACCGCCTCGGCGTTCAGCGCGTCCGCGCCCAAGCCGTACACGGTTTCGGTGGGGAACGCGACGGTTTCGCCGCGCCGAATCAAGCGGGCGGCGCGGGCGACCCCCGCCGTATCCGCCGGAACGATGTCAGTCCGCCGCGCCCGCATATTAAATAGTATACCACATTTTCGCAATTCGCGCAAACGCTTGCAGGGACAGAGTATTCTGTCATTCTGTTTGATGTAAAGAATCTCAATCTTATTCAAATGCAGAATGCAAAATGCAGAATGCAGAATTTCGGATAGCGTTCATCAAAGCGATATTGCCTGTGGGCAAGAAACGTAAATCAACCCAAAGCCCCTTTTCCGACAGGTCAACAATTCTGCATTCTGCATTTTGCATTCTGCATTAAAAAACAATGTTGAAAGTTTTTTGAAAGGGGCGCGGGGGAAACTTTTTCACAAAAAAGTTTCCCCCGCATAATGCGCAATGTTCCCCCACCGCCCCTATCCCCTATCCCCTATCCTTTCCCATTAGAATTGCATTAAAATCACGCCCGCGCCGTGACAATCCCCCTAAAAAGTGTTATACTGTTTCCATGAACGACGCGCCTATCCTCGAAGTGGAACGCCTGTCCAAAGCCTTCGGCGGCAAACCCGCCGTGGACGGTTTGGGGTTTTCGGTCCCGCGCGGCGGGCTGTTCGCCTTTTTGGGGCAGAACGGCGCGGGCAAAAGCACCACGATCAACATGCTGATCGGCCTGTTGAAAAAGGACGGCGGGACGGTCCTGTACGACGGGTCGCCCGACCTCGCCGCGTTCAAGAGCCAAATCGGCGCGGTGTTCCAAAACAACGTTTTCGACGGCCTGTTGACGGTCGGGGAAAACCTGTCGCTGTACGGCTCGCTGTATTTGCGCGACCCGAAGGCGGTCAAAGCGCGCCGCGCCGAAATCGTTTCGCTGCTGTCGCTGGGCGGGCTTCTCAAAAAACGTTTCGCGACGCTGTCGGGCGGGCAAAAGCGCAAAGCGGAAATCGCGCGCGCCCTGTTCGCGTCGCCGCGCCTGCTGTTTTTGGACGAGCCGACGACGGGGCTCGACCCCAAAACGCGCGCGGAGGTCTGGCAAATCCTGCGCGCGGCGCGGCGCGAAACGGGCATGACGGTGTTTTTGACGACGCACTACATGGAGGAGGCCGCCGACGCCGACAGCGTCGTGATCATTCACAAGGGCAAAAAGGCCTGCGAGGGCAGCCCCGCCGACTTGAAAGCGCGGTATTCGTCCGACCGTTTATTGATTGCGCCCGAAAACCCCGAACGCCTCGAACGGGCGTTGAACGACAAACGACTGCCTTTTGAAAAAACGGCGGACGCCTACACGGTGCGTGTGGGCGACGCGCGCCGCTCCATCGATCTTTTACATTCCCTGCGGGATAACATCCGCTTTTACGAGGTCAAAAAAGGCACGATGGACGACGTGTTCCTGAACGCGGTGGGAGAGGGGTTGGGGGCGGGAAGTGAAAGTTGAAAGTTGAAAAGTGAGAATTGAGAATTGAGAAGTATTGTCGCGCGTTTCTCGCGCGGGGGATAATTGCGCGCAAAGTTGTCATTTCGAGCGAAGTCGAGAAATCCCCCACCGATTGCGCGAAAACATCTGTCATTCTTTCCGTCCGTGAGTGAAGAATCGCAACCTTTTAAAAATGCAGAATGCAAAATGCGGAATTTCGGATAAAGGACTTTGCGCAAATCGGTTGGATTCTTCACTGCGTTCATAGTGCGCGGTTCGGCGACAATCTTACCCCCGCGCGAGAAACGCTCGACAACCCATCTTCCCTCTTCCCTCTTCCATCTTACATAACGTTTACTCCCTCTTCCATCCATTAAAGGTGATTATTATGAAACTACCCCGCCCTCTCCGCCCCCTCCTTTCCCTGACGGCGCGCAACGTCAAACTGTTCCTGCGGGACAAGGCCGCCGTGTTCTTTTCCTTTTTGAGCGCGATCATCATGGTCGCGCTGTATTTCCTGTTCATCGCCAAACTCTATTCGTCGGCGTTGGCGGCTGCGGGCAACTTCGGCGGCTCGGCGGCGCAAACCGATTTCCTGGTGTACTCACAGATGATGGCGGGCGTGCTGGTCATCAATTCCATATCGCTCTCGCTCGGCGTGTTCGGCGCAATCGCCAAGGACTTCGAGGGCAGGCGCGTGGACGGCTTCCTGCTGACCCCCTTGCGGGCGCGGGAAATCGTGGCGGCGTACTTCCTCGGCGGCTTCGCCGTGTCGTTCGCCCTCAACCTGCTCACATGGGCGGCGAGCGCGGCCTTGATCGGCGCGCTCACGGGCTATTGGTTCGGGGCGGGGACGTTCTTCGCCGCCGTCGGCATTCTCGCGGCCGCCTCGCTGATCGGCAGTTCGATCATGCTTTTGATCACCGCGCTCGTCCGTTCCGTCGCCGCGCTCAACGTCGTCGGCGGCGTGATCGGCACGTTCTTGGGCTTTTTGTGCGGCATCTACATGCCGTATTCCAATCTGGGCAAAGGCGCGGAGGCGGTCGGCTCGCTCCTGCCGTTCACGCATTTGACCGTATGGCTGAAACAGACGGTTTTGAACGACGCCCTAACGCAGTTGAGCGTCCCCGCCGACATGCAAGAAACGATCCTGCGCGATTACTTCTCGGCAAAAAGCGTGGGCTTTTGCGGCATAGCCGCACCTCTTTGGGTCATGCTGCTCTTGTCCGGCGCGTTCGCGCTCGGCTGTTTGGCCGCCGCCGTTTTCGTTTTGAAACGCCGGATAGGAGGAAACAAGAAGTAGGAAGGACGAAGGACGAAGTAGGAAGGACGAAGTAGGAAGGACGAAGTAGGAAGTAGAAAGTATCGGATAAAGGACATTGCGCACTAAAAAGGAACGCGCGCGCCGATATGTCATTTCTCGAGCGAAGTCGAGAAATCCCCCACCGTTTAAAAATTCCCCTCCCTCGGAGGGGTGCCGCCTTTGGCGGCGGGGTGGTTCTTTTATAAGTAGAAAGGACGAAGTAGGAAGTATAAAGTATCGGATAAAGGACATTGCGCGCTAAAAAGGAACGCGCGCGCCGATATGTCATTTCGAGCGAAGCCGAGAAATCTCCCACCGTTTAAAAAATTCCCCTCCCTCGGAGGGGTGCCGCCAACGGCGGCGGGGTGGTTCCTCAAATCAACTCGACCGCAACTGTGCACTGTGGACCGGAAAATCTCTGATACTATATCGACGCGGTTTATCTACTCAATGGGATAAAATCCTTTTATTTTTTCGCTTATATATGGTATAATGGTACTAACCCCATGAAAACGCGG
>JAISFM010000248.1 GCA_031263605.1 Clostridiales bacterium
CGCGTTTCGTGCTTTGTAGCGGTGGGCTATTTCTCGACGGGAGTGTACAAACCGCGTTGCTACCGGTCATTGCGAGGAGCGCAGATCGCGCGACGCGGCAATCTCTACAAAACACGAAACGCGCCTTTTTATATAGAGATTGCCGCGTCCCACTTTGTCATTTCGAGCGAAGTCGAGAAATCTCCCACAATATTAAGGTGGGGGATCTCTCCGCTCCGCTCATCTCATGCGCCCCGGTCGAGATGACACAGGGCAGCGCGGGGCGTTCCGCTATGAGGTTGAACTTGTTGAAAGTTTTTTGAAAAGGGGCGCGGGGGGAAACTTTTTCACAAAAAAGTTTCCCCCCGCCCCGCCCCGCGCCGCGCTCCGAAACTTTTCAACTTTCAACTTTCAATTTTTAACGGCCTTACACTAAAATCATGCGCGTTTTGATTTCCGTCCGGCTTTTGGGCGTTTCCCCCGCGAAGATTTTGTCCAGCGTCAAAAGGGCGTTCTTGCCGATCGCGTAAAAATTTTGGCGGACGGTGGACAAATTCAACTTCCGCCCCACCGTCAAGCCGTCGAAGCCGATCATCGTGACTTTGTCCAACAGGCCCGCGTCGTACCTTTGCAGATAATTGATGAACCAAACCGCGGAAGCGTCGTTGATAAAACAGACCGCTTCGGGGGGATCGGGCAGCGATAAACAATACTCGTGCAGCATATGCGCGTTTTTTATTTGTACCGCGTTCTGCTCCTTGACCGACAGCGTCAAAAAATTGTTGCCAAAACAATTCGGTTGAAATATGTATTCAAGGCGCACCGGTATGCCGTTTTCCAGCAGCGCGCGGCAATACCCCCGGTAACGGTCCCGCACGGAACTCATCGATTCCGCCGACTCCGGCATGATGAATAGAAATTTTGTGAGGCCCTTGCGAATAAAATGCGTGACGATTTCGTAATATCCCCCCTCGTTGTCCGAACAAACCAACGGCAAGTCGAAGCCCAAAATCTCTATATCCATCAGAACCAACGGCACTCGGCTCAAAATAAAGCGGCTGATCAGGTCGGCGTGCCCAGAATCATTGCTCGGCGAAAACAACAGGCCGTCATACTTCTTTGCCAAAACCGTTTCCAAAATCCCGCGCTCTTTCCGCATGTTCAAATGGCTGAAAAACACGTCGATCTCGTATCCGAACCGCGCGTTGTTGTCCAAAATCGCGTCCATGATCTTGGAATCGTTGATATTCTCGAAGGGCAGCGCGACCGCAATGCGCTTGCCGTTCCGCGGCGGCGCGACGAACGTCCCCGTCTTGGTTTTCCGATAGACGGCCCCGTCCTTGTACAGCATGTTCAACGCTTTCCGCGCCGTAAAACGGCTGACCCGAAAACGCCGCGCGATTTCCATCTCGGTCGGAAACCCGTCGTTCGGCTTTCCCGCCCGCGCCAGCGTCAGCAATTCCTCATAAACCGTTTCGTATTTATACAACGTTTTCATCTCCCCGCGCGTATTTTTTACACACTCAAATTCCCATTGCGTTTTTCAAGTTCTACTTGAAAAACGCAAAAAGGTTAACCTTTTTGCCGGGCCGTATTTTATGTTTCTTATTATTATACCATATTCAATTGCCTATAACAAGTTTATAAGGGGCGGGAAGTTGAAAATTGAAAAGTTAAGGTCGAATTTCCGTAAGGCGAGCCGGTCGGCGGGTAAGAAACATATAGCATAATAAAAGTTGTTTCTTGCGTAAGCATCCGAAACTTTTCAATTTTCAATTTTCAATTTTCAACTTTTAAAAGAATACAAGAGGGCGCGCGGAGTGACGGAGTGACATAGTGGGGCGCGTTTCCCTTGACGAAACCGCGCGCATATGATAATATAATAAGACCGATTCAAACGCGAGCGAAACGGAGCGCATTTTGCGGGTGTAGCTCAATGGCAGAGCGCCGGCCTTCCAAGCCGGCAGCGTGGGTCCGATTCCCATCACCCGCTCCAAAAAGAAATCCCTATGCGGCACGGTGTGCCGCATAGGGATTTCTTTTTAGGCGGGCAACGGGGATCACGGACTGTCCGCAGCCGAGCCGCGACGGCAAGCAATTTACGGGGGAAACGTAATTTCGCGGCGAACGCCATGAATTTGCACGCCCGCCCGCACGACCGCAAATTCATTTTCCCGGCACCCGCTCCAACATAAAGCCCCCGATTTTTTGTCGGGGGCTTTCGTTTTACCGTCAAACCAAACCGTTGCGTTTCAAACCGCGAACATACCCCAGAATATTTTGCTTTTCGGCCTCGTTCAACGTGTGAATCTCGTCTATTATTTGTTCGGTCACAGACACAAAAGACGGCGCGCGCGTCGGGGACGAGGTTTTTTCGCCAAGGTCATTTTCCAAACCGAGCAAATAATCCGCCGTTGCGTTGAAAAATTCCGCGACCGCCTTTATATTGGAAGCGGTTGGCTCCACCCCGCCCTGCTCCCAGCGGCAGATATTCGGCGCGCTGACATTCAATTCCCGCGCCAACTGCGTTTGGCTCAAACGCGCATCGCTCCGCAATTCTTTCAGACGAATACCGAATATTTTCATATTTGTAGTATATTACATTTATGCAAAATATTCTTGACTTTTTTAAATAAGTATAGTATAATGCATATATGCACTAAAAAGAGCGATCAAGAATAAATTTTCAAGAGGTTAAAATGGTTATTCACAAACAAGAATATACGGAAGCCTATCGGCTTGGCAAAGAGGTCTTTGACGGAAGAAAAGAAAAGTCAACCGCCGTGAAACTTCTAATTGACTGCGAAATGAAAGAAAAATCGGCAACCGCCTATCTGTCTGCGGTAGAAGCCATGCTTTCGGGTATTACGATTGAACTTGGCTCCGGTTATACTTTTACCGTCAATGAAAAAGCAACTCGATATTTCTTATGCGAAATGTCACGAAACTACGGTAAAGCGGGGCTTGAAGCGGCCATTCACTCCGTAGAGGAACATTTGAAATATCAAAAACAAGGAAAGAATAAACTTCACGGCGTTAAAAAACTTGTATGTGAAATGAAAGAAAAAATAAAAAACGGAGATTGGAAAACAGTATGAAAAAATTTTGTATCTTGGGCATGTTATTGCTGTCGTTTGCTTCTTTTTACGGTTGCAACAGTTTGAAAAACCCCACGAATAACGGGGCTTCAAAAGATTCGGCCGCTTTCCGAATTTCCTATGAATTGAACGGCGGGACAAATGATACGGGCAATCCAAATTCTTACTCATCGGCGGCCGCGATCGTTTTAAAGGAACCCCTGAAAGATGGCTATACTTTTTTAGGTTGGACGCCTGACGATTCCATTCCGATTGGCAGCAGCGGCGATAAAGTGTTTACCGCTAATTGGACGGTTAACGCTTACAACATTATATTGGACTATAACGGAGCGACAGATAGCATCACAATATCAATGGTTTCCGTCAATTATGGCGATAATTATTCTTTACCGATACCCGGCAAACGTGTCTTGGGCAATAAAACATACGGTGGCAGTAGAGGGCCAATCCTTACTGTGCTCGGATACTACATTTATGAGTTTTACGGGTGGTACAGTAGTGATCAAACGTTTACAAGTAAATTCGGCGTTTCATTGTCGCCATTTAATCTTACGTCCGACATAGTTTTAGTAGCAAAATGGTCTGCATTTGCTATTGATTTTAGAGCCCTCTCCTAATAGTTATTTCCTTTTCACCCGTGCATTCTCGCGTACTGCCCCGCCCGCCGCTGTCAACTCAACGCGCATCCGCGTTCCGCAACTTCCCCGTCCGTCAAACACAAAATTTGGCCGGCGCGTTCCGCCGTGGGCGGCCGGCGCGCAACAAGTCTAATTACAGTCAGCATGGTAACGCCTCTAATACTTCCTAAACGCTTGACAAAGCCCGAAAACGAAAAGAAAAACGCCGAGCATGGCAAAGCCGACAAACAAAACCGCCCACGGCTCGCCGGCAAAGAAATCAAAAATATTCGCTATATTCGCCCCGTTGACGTTTTTGTCGTTCATAATCGCAAGCGGGAAACCCGCACCGGCCGTTGTAAAAGTCAAACCGAAAAGTATCGGGACAAGCCGCTGCATGACTTCGTGGGTGAATACCGTGCTGCAAAACGCCAAGCCGCCGCCGAAAAAGAAAAACGCCCCCATGATCGGGAACACGTTTAATGCCGGCGGCAGGTCAATCGCGAAATACAAAATTATGCCCGCCGCGCCGAGGGCGACAGGGATGAACGTGAATAATTTTCCGTACCATTTATGCTCGCGGCTGAAAACCTCGCGAATCGGGTCGTATGGGTTTGCCCGCGCTTTCGGGTCGTCTTCAAAAGGCCCGTAATACGGCTGCCCGGTCAGTTTGGCCAGCAATCTGCCCCACAAGCCGAAACCCGTAACGATAAATACAAGGCCGAATATAATCGGGGCGGGAATTACAAGCAACGCGCCGATAGGGTTTTTAACCAGGCAATAAATATAAAGCCCCCACACGGCGGCCACGGCAAGCGAAAAATAAATACGAAGGAATGTTTTCATTCAACTTGTTTCCCAACCGACGCGGAATTGTTAGTTTATCGCCGCCTCGCCCGCGCATATGCGCATACGTCCCGCCCCGCTCGCCGCCGCCAACTCTTTTCCAATCCAAACCGATTTTTACGCCGCCCTGCTTCACCTGTGCATACGCGCATACGCCCCGCCCGCCGCCATCAATTCCGCGTGCTTGCCGCGCTCGACAATCCGCCCGTCCGCCAAATATAGGATCTGGTCGGCGCGCTCCACCGTGGAGAGGCGGTGCGCAATCACAATCAGCGTGCAACGCTCCGCCATTTTGGCGACGGCGTTTTGAATCTCGGTCTCGGTCTCGTTGTCCACCGCGCTGGTCGCCTCGTCCAAAATTAAGATCGGCGCGCCCACAAGAGCCGCCCGCGCAATCGCAAGCCGCTGCTTTTGCCCGCCCGACAGGCGCATTCCGCGCTCGCCCACCGCCGTGTCGTAGCCGTCGGGCAGCGCCTCGATGAAGTCGTGGATACAGCCCAGTTTCGCCGCCTCGATAATTTCCCCGCGCGTGGCGCCGGGCCTGCCGTAGGCGATGTTGCTCGCGACCGTGCCGTTGAACAGGAACACGTCCTGCGGCACCATGCCGATCTGCGCGCGCAGGGACTGCAAGGTCATGTCGCGCACGTCGATCCCGTCCACCGCGACGCGCCCGCTCCCCACGTCGTAGAACCGCGCCAGCAGCGCGACGATCGTGGACTTGCCCGCGCCGGTCGGCCCCACAAGCGCGAGGGTCTTGCCCGCTTCCACGGTAAAGGAAATGTCTTTCAGCAGCGCGATCTGGGACGTGTAATCGAAGGACACGCCGTCAAACGTCACTTCGCCCCGCAAGCGCGGCGCGGCCTTTGCGCCCGGCCTGTCCTTGACCGCGCTTTCCGTCTCCAAAAGTTCGAACACGCGGCCGCCCGACACGAGGGCGTTTTGCGTTTCCTCCAACACGCGGGACAGCGTGGCGGCGGGCGCGTACAGCAGGGCCAGATACAGCAGGAAAGCCGTCAAGTCGGCGACGGTCACCGCGACGCCGCCGATTTGAACCGCGCCGACGGCGAGCAGGCCGCCGAACAGCACGACGATCAGCGTGCCGAAACCGGAACTCAACAAATCGACGGCGGGATGCAGGAGCGCGATGCCCCGAATGCCCCTCATCGTTTGGAACGCATGGCGGTCGGCTATGCGGCGCACCGCGCTTTCCTCGTGCTCCTGCCGGTTGAAAAGTTGGATTTCCCTCATGCCCGAAAAATTGTCTTGCAGGGTGGCGGACAACTCCGCGCTGACCTTTTGCCGCTCGGCGAAACGCCGCCGCACGCGCTTGAAGCCCCGCGTCGTCAAATAGATAAAGGGCAGCGGGATACAGGTCAGCAGGGCGAGCCGCCAGTCGATAAAGAACACGATCGTCAGCACGCCGCCGAACAGCAGGACGGCGGTAATCAGGTCGGGCAGCGCGTGGGCGATCAGCAACTCGAAAGTAGCGGTGTCCTCGATCGTGCGGGACATGAGTTGCCCCGTTTGCTTGTCCTTGTAAAAGCCCATCGACAGCCCTTGCAGGCGGCCGTACAGTTTGCCGCGCGCTTTCGCGACGGAATACCACGCCGCCACATGGGCGCAATAATTGTTGAGGAAGGCGAACGCGAACCGCGCCAAATAAAGCCCCGCGAGCACGGCGGCTATAACGATGATTTGCCGCGTATAGCCCGGATCGCCGTTCGACCCCGCGCCGTCGCCCGCGACTTTCAGCGCGGCGCGCACCAGCGACGGGATAGCCAGATTGATCGCCGTGACGCACACGAGCGAGAATATAGCGGCGGCGAGCCATTTTTTCCAGTCGCCCGCGAATTTGATGATTTTTATGAGCGTTTTCATTTTTTTGTTTTGTTTTTGTTTTTTTATGCGCGGGGGAAACTTTTTGAAAAAAGTTTCCCCCGCACCCCTTTCAAAAACTTTCAACATTTTGTAAAGGGGAACACGTCATTTTGTTTGACGTGAAGAATCTCAACCGATTAGATAATGTCCCCGCGCGAGTAACGCGCGACCTACCATCTTCCATCTTCCATCTTACATAGTCCTCAATCCGACACTATTCCCCATTCCCTACACGCCGTCCGTCGAATCCAAGTATTCCTCATACGTGCACATCTTGTCGAAATTCGGCTTGCCCTGCCCCAACACGATGATCCGGTTCGCCACGGTCTGCATGATCTCGTGGTCGTGCGAGGCGAACAAAATGCACCCCTTGAACTTTTTCATGCCTTCGTTCAAGGCGGTGATCGCTTCCAAATCCAAATGGTTGGTCGGCTCGTCGAGGAGCAGGGCGTTGCCGCCCATCAGCATCATGCGCGCCAGCATACAGCGCATCTTTTCGCCGCCGGACAGCACGTCGGCGCGTTTTTGGGCTTCCTCGCCCGAAAACAGCATACGCCCCAGCCACGAGCGGATAAAATTTTCCTCGGTTTCTTTGCTGTACTGTTTGAGCCAGTCGGTCAAACTCATCGCGCACCCGTCGAAATATTTGTCGTTGTTCTGCGGCATATAGGACGCGGTGACCGTCGCGCCCCATTTGAAAACGCCCGCGTCCGCCTCGGCCTCGCCCGCCAAAATGTCGAACAGCATCCCGATCGCCAGATTGTTGTCCGACATAAAAGCGATCTTGTCGGCCTTGTTCAGCGTGAAGGTCAAATTTTCAAAATACCCTTTTTTGGACAGTTTCTCGACCTTCAAGACCTCGTTGCCGATCTCGCGCGCGGGCTTGAAATCGATGTACGGGTATTTGCGCGAGGACGGCTGAATGTCCTCGAGCGTGATTTTGTCCAATTCCTTTTTGCGGCTCGTCGCCTGTTTGGACTTGCTGGCGTTGGCCGAGAACCGCGCGATGAACTCCTTCAATTCGGTGATCCGCGCTTCCATTTTCTTGTTGGATTCCTTGGCCTGCCGCAGCAGCAACTGGCTGGACTCGTACCAGAAATCATAGTTGCCCACGGTAATGCTGATTTTATTGTAGTCCACGTCGCAAATGTGCGTGCAGACCTTGTTCAAAAAGTGGCGGTTGTGGGACACGATGATGACGGTGTTCTCGAAGTTCAGCAGGAAGTTTTCCAGCCACCGCACGGTTTTGATGTCCAGATTGTTGGTCGGCTCGTCGAGCAGCAGGATGTCGGGGTTAAAGAACAGCGCGGAGCAAAGCAGGACTTTTACCTTTGCTTTGGGGTCCATGTCCCGCATGGACATGCCGTGGTACCGTTCCTCGATCCCGATGTCGCCGAGCAGCGTTTTGGCGGCGGCCTCGGCGTCCCAGCCGTTCAGGTTAGCGAACTCCTCCTCTAAATTGCCCGCCCGAATGCCGTCCGCGTCGGTGAAATCGGGCTTGCCGTACAGCAATTCCTTTTCCTCGATGATTTGCATCAGGCGTTTATGCCCCCACATCACCGTTTGCAGCACCGTGCAGTGGTCATAGGCGGCTTGGTTTTGCGACAGCACCGACAGCCGCTCGCTGCGCCCCAACAGCACGTCGCCCCGCGTCGGCTCCAATTCGCCCGACAGGATTTTGAGGAACGTGGACTTGCCCGCGCCGTTCGCGCCGATAATCCCGTAGCAGTTCCCTCTGGTGAATTTTAAATTTACGTCGTCGAACAGCACCCGTTTCCCGAATTGCAGCCCGATCCCCACGGCTTCAAGCATGTTTTTTTATGTTTCCTTTTTCTTTTTTTATTTTTGTTTTTGGTTTCGGTTTCGGTTTGAGTTTTTATTTTTTATTGTGCGAGAGAAACTTTTTTGCAAAAAGGTTTCTCTCGCGCTCTTAACATTTATTTCAATACTTTATATTGCTAAGGATTTAAAGCGATAAATTATATTGATTTCCTATTTGATTTTGCCGTTTTCTTTTCGAGGGCGGCCTACCTCAATCCTTTCGATCAGTTTGTTCAGCATGACGGCGGTTAGGGTTCTGCAATTCAGAAACTCACCCGCAACGGCCTTTAATTGTTCAAAGCCTTTATCCCTTTCGCCGCGCTTGTCAATCTCTGCGCATATGACCGACAGCCTTCCGCATAACTCCTGCCGCTCGCGCTGGTAATCGCTCAAAAACGACTGATAACTGTCAACGTCCAAGATTCCGGCAATATGATCCTCGTAGAGTTTCTTTATCAGTTTGGACAATGCTGCCATGCGTTTCTCGATTCTTTCTTTTTCCGCGACTGCTTTTTTTTGCCCGCCGTTTTCAGCCATGCCGTTTTTAAGCCGTTCCGACATTTCGCAATCATTCAATAACCCGAAAAGCCTTTTCAATTTGCCGCGCACCTGCCCATACAGATCGTCAAACGCTATGCTCGTGCCTTTCCCGCATTTGTCGGGGTTCTCGTAATGATTGGCGCAGCGGTAATAGACTTTCAGAGTACCCGCAGCCGTCGTGTTGTACGCCATTGCCAGCCTATGTCCGCATTCCGCGCAAAACAATATGCTACGAAATAGGTTGTCGTAGTTGTGGCGGTTAGGCGAACATCTCGCTGCCCACAACTCCCGGATCCTCTCGAAATCCTCGCGGCTTACGATCGGCTCATGCGTGTTCTCCACAACGATACGCTTGTCTTTCGAGACCGGAACGCGCTTCTTTGTCTTGTAACTGGCGACCTCGGTTTTGTGGCTTTCCAAATCGCCCGCATATACCCTGTCCGCCAAGATGTTGTGTATCGTAGGAATGCGCCATAGGTACTTGTAATCCTCTCCCTGCCCTTTTAAAAACCGATCGAACCGCGTGCCGCCGTTCAAACACTTATACGCAGACGGGACCAAGATTCGCTTCTTCGCAAGAACCGCCCTAATCTGCCGTATGCCTCTGCCTTCAAGGGCCAACTTGAATATTTCCCTCACTACTTCTGCCGCTTCTTCGTCAATTATCAGTTTGCTCCTGTTCTGCGGGTGCCGCTTGTAGCCGTATGGAGGCGTACAGCCGATATACATGCCTTGCAATGCCCTTTGGCGTTTCGCCGTTTTCGTCTTGCGGGAAATGTCTTTCGCATACATATCGTTCAAGATGTTCTTGAACGGCGCGACGTCGTTGTCCGGCTTCAAGGTGTCCACATTGTCGTTGACCGCGATGTACCGCACCCGTTTGTCGCTGAAATAAATTTCAATCTATTTTAATTAAAGCATACCCAAGTTAAATATTGGTGTTAATAAACCGATAAATTATATTGATTTCCTGTCTGATAACTTTTGTGTTCTTGTCGCCGCCGTCCGTTTCGGGATAGCCTATCTCGATACGCTCTATCAGTTGGTTGAGCATTTCGGCGGTCAAGGCCGTACATTCGGAATACGCGAGGGCGAACGATTTTAACTTGTTCAGCCTGTCGCCGTAATCGTCGGGCTTTTCAAGTCCGCCGTTTATGACGGTTATCCGTTCGTCCAAAGATTTCTGTTCGGCTTGATAGCCTTGCAACAGCCCGAGATAGTTTTTCTCAGTCAACGCGCCCGCCGAGTAATCCTCGTACAGTTTCCGTATGATCGCCGTCAAACCGCTCAACCGCTTTTCGTGCTTGCCTTTCTCCGCAAGCAGTTTTTTACGCCCAGTCTTTTCGGCCGCTTTCCGGCGCGCCATTTCCAACACGGCCTCGTCGTCCTTCATCAGAGCCATTACGCGCTTGACCGATTGCAGGACTTGCTCGTAAAGATTGTCGTAGTAAATGTAGTTGTAGCGCCCGCAATCCAAAGGATTGACGTAATAAGTCTCGCAACGGTATATTGTGCGAAGCATCCATGTATTGCCCGCCGCCTTCACGTAGTTGTTGTTGATATTCATGCGCTTGCCGCAACTTGTGCAGAATACCAACCCGCGAAAGACATTCTCTACGTTGTACCTTTTTTGTCCGCGATGCCTCACCTCTATGAGTTGCTGTACCCGCTCGAAGTCGTCCCTGCTGACGATAGGCTCGTGCGTGCCTTTGATGACGATACGCTTCTCTTTCGGCACGGCCGCGATTTTCCGCGTCCTGTAATTGACGGTTTCAAATTTAAGGCTGACCGTATC
>JAISFM010000281.1 GCA_031263605.1 Clostridiales bacterium
CGCGAGATGATAGGCGAGGGATTTTTGCGTGTAATGCGGGTAAAAATTGCAGTTTGTAGCAACGCTACTAACAAAATTTTTACCCGCTTTACACACGAAAAGACCCGCATAGCGTCCGCGTTGTATTTCGCAACAAGTCTATTGCGAGGAGCGCGAAAGCGCGACGCGGCAATCTCTAACGAACGCAGGAACGCCCCGCGCTTTTCTGTCGTTTCGAGCATCGATCAGCGACAGCGAACGAAGTCGAGAAATCCCCTACCGCTGAAAAATTCGGTCGGGCTTCAATCGGTTTGAGTAAATTAAACACGGCGGTTTAAAATAGGATAAAGCGCATATGCGTAAAAACTCTCAAACCGAAATTTGTCAATCGTCAATTGTAAATTGTAAATAAAAAAATATGAAGGTCGGAGTATTAGCAAACGTCTACCGCGAGCCGAGGTTGCAGGCGGCGCGCGAGGTCATCAAAGCGTTCGTCCGGTTGGGCGCGGATATTTCGGTGGATTTGCCGATTGCAAAGGAATTCCCCGGGTTTCCGTTCTTCGAGCGCACCGACGTTTCCACCGCGCCGGACATGTTGGTCACGGTGGGCGGGGACGGCACGATTTTGAGCGTGATTTCCGAGGCCGCGCGGCGCAAAATCCCGATATTGGGGATCAATTTCGGCACGGTCGGCTTTTTGGCGGAACTCGAACAGGGCGAATTTTCGGGCTTTTTGGACCGTATCGCGGCGGGGGACTACAAAATCGAGGAGCGGACGATGCTGGAACTCACCGTAAACGGCGAACGCCCGGAGAAACTCGCCCTCAACGAATTTTTGATCAGCCGGGGCACGACCGCGCGCATGATCCATTTGGACGTGTTCGCCGACGGCAACCTGTTGGACTCGTATCGGGCGGACGGTTTCATGGTCAGCACGCCGACGGGCAGCACCGCCTACGCGCTGGCGGCGGGCGGCCCCTTGATGGAGCCGTCGATCCGCGCTTTTTCGCTGGTGCCGGTCAGCGCGCATTCGCTGCATTCGCGCCCGATCATCGTCGGCGACGGCGAAACGGTCACCGCCAAATTAAAGGACGACAAGGCTCCGACCGTGATTGTGGCGGACGGCGAAATTATCCGCGAAGTCACCTCGAAGGACGAAATCCGCATTCGACGCGCGAAGGAAAGGGCTTTGTTTATAAGGTTGAAGCCGCAGAATTTTTATGAGAGGCTGAAAACTAAATTAGAGCGGTGGAGTTGAAGCGCGATTTACAATTGACAATTTACTTTATAATTTACAATTTACAATTTACAATGGCCAAATTTCGGATAGAGGATATTGCGCCAAAACTTGTCATTCTTTCCGAGTGAAGAATCCCCCTAAAAATTCCCCTTCGTCGGGAAGGGCCGCCGACAGGCGGCACAAAAACTCAAACCGCAATTAGTAAATTGTCAATTGTAAATTGTAAATAAAATAGAGCGCATTGTTATGAACCGAAATATCAGGCAATCTAAAATCCTCGACTTGATCGAAAAGAACGAGATTGAAACCCAAGAGGATTTGGGCGCGCATTTACAGCGCGTGGGCCTCGTCGTCACGCAGGCTACGATTTCGCGCGACATAAAGGAATTGGGGCTGGTCAAGACGGCGGGCAAGGACAAGAAGTATAAATATTCCGCGCCCGTCCAGCACGACAGCGGCGTGAGCGGCAAGATGATCAACCTGTTCCGCGCGGCTTTAATCAACATGGACAGCGCGGGCAATATCATCGTTTTGAAAACCTTGATCGGCAGCGCGAACGCGGCGGGGAATTTGGTGGACAAATTGGGCGTAGCCGACGTTTTGGGCTGCGTGGCGGGCGACGACACGGTGATCGTCGTGACGCGCGGCGAGGCGGCGGCGGGGAAGGTCATGAGCCGGCTGCGCGAACTTTTATAAGCGATTTACTGTGGGCAATTTACAATTTACAATTGACAAATTTCGGATAGAGGATATTGCGCCAAGACTTGTCATTCTTTCCGTAAGTGAAGAATCCCAACCGATTGCGCAAACGACTTGTCATTTCGAGCGAAGTCGAGAAATCCCCACCTTATAAAAAGGGAATAGGGAGTAGTCGGACAGGCAAATCGCGATTAAAAGCGCTTCATCGTTTGCAAGCCGTTAACATGCCCCGACCGAAATTTGTAAATTGTCAATTGTAAATTGCCCACAGTAAATTGCCAATCGAAAATTGCCCATCGTAAATGTAATTGCAACAATGCTTAAATCGTTATTGATAAAAAACATTGCCCTCATTTCCGAAGTCCGCATTGACTTCGCCGCCGGATTGAATATTCTGTCGGGCGAGACGGGCGCGGGCAAATCCATTATCATCGATTCCGTCAACCTCATTTTAGGCGGCCGCGCCGATAAAACCCTGTTGCGGCACGGCGAAACCGCCGCGCTCGTCGAGGCCGTGTTCGATTTGGATACCGAGGAAGCCCGCCTCGCCCTCGCGGAACTGACCGGCGAGGACGACGACACGGCGGTGGTTTCCCGCGCGTTGGACGCGGACGGGAAATCGGACGCGCGGATCAACGGCCGCGCCGCGTCGCTGTCCATGCTCAAACGCTTTTGCTCCGCGCTCGTGGATTTGCACGGCCAGCACGAGCACCAGTCCTTGCTGAAACCCGCCGAGCACCTGCGCATATTGGATCACTTCGCGCCTGAGACCGCGCCGCTCAAAGCCGAACTCGCGGCGGAACTGAAAACCCTGCGCCAAATCGAAAGCGATTTGGGTTCCTTCGGCAGCGACGGCGAGGAGCGCGCCCGCCGTTTGGACATGCTCAAATTCCAAATCGACGAGATCGAGGGCGCGCGCCTGTACGACGGCGAGGAAGAGGAATTGCGGGGCAAGCGCGAACTGATTATAAACCAAGAGCGCATTTTATCGGGGCTTTCGACCGCCGCGAATTTGCTGTCCGAAGAGGGCGCGGACGGCTCGTCGGCGGCAGACGCTTTGGCGCAAGCCGCCGCCGCGTTGGGCGCGGTGTCGGGCTATTCGCCGGAAATAGAGGAATACGCCGAGAAACTGCGGACGGCCTGCGACCTTGTGGACGAGGCGTTGAGCGGCGCGTCCGCCTATGCCGAGGAACTCGATTACAGCGAAAAGGACGCGGACGCGCTGGAAGCCCGCCTCGACCTTTACCGCGCGTTCAAGCGCAAGTACGGCGGCAGCCTTGAAAGGATCGGGCAATTTTTGGAAAACGCCCGCGCGGAATACGACCGCATAGCGGGCGGCGACGCCGAAATCGCCAAATTAAAGGCGCGCCGCCGCGAAACCGAACAACGCGCCGCGGGGTTGTGCGAACAGTTGCATACGCACCGTGAAAAGGCCGCCGCCGGTTTGGAACGCCGAATCGCCTCCGAACTGTCCGACCTTTCCATGAAAGCCCGGTTTAAAATTGATATTCAATCCTTACTTCTCAATTCTCAATTCTCAATTCCGCGACGGCGAACGGTTCCGATTCGGTCGAGTTCCTTCTCTCGCCAAACCCCGGCGAGCCGCTCAAACCCTTGGCCAAAATCATATCGGGCGGCGAGACGTCGCGCTTTATGCTGGCGTTAAAGAATGTCGGCGCGGGGGCGGCCCTTCCGCCGACGATGATATTCGACGAGATCGATACGGGTATCAGCGGCAAGGTCGGCCAAGCGGTGGCTTGCAAGATGGCGCGGATCGCCAAGTCCCGCCAGGTGATTTGCGTGACGCACATGCCCCAGATCGCGGCGATGGCCGACCGCAGTTTTCTCATCAGTAAATCCGAGCAGAGCGGCAAGACCTTGACGGCCGTCCGCCCCCTCGATCCCGCCGAATTTGTCGCGGAGATTTCCCGCCTAACGGGCGGCGGCGGCATCAGCGCGCACGCCGAGCATCAGGCGCGGGACATGATCGAGTGGGCGGGGAAAGTGAAAATGGAAAGTTGAAAGTTTTTCGAATGCAGAATGCAGAATTGTTGACCTATCGAAAAAGAAACTTTGAGTATGCTTTGCGTTTCTTGCTCACAGACAGTACTGCCTTAAATAAACTTTATCCGCTTTTGATAAAACCCTTTCCGTTATAAATCTTTTTTATCCGTTGCCTTTTCGTCTTTCAATCGGCCGTGGCAAACGAACGCGATGAAATGCTTGACATTCCGCAGGCGGTATGGTATACTATACTTGAAATGCGTAACTTTTCTTTCTGATTTCATACGGGCGCGGGTAAGCGCGGGCGGTTTCCCCGCCGTGGTTGCGTGCGCCGAAGAAAGAAAATTGTCCGTTTCGCATATCCCTATATACAGCGCGCGCTTAACGAGGGTTCCGGAAACCGCAAGGATAATTTTCTTGCGGTTTTTTCTTTTGGGCGGCGTTGTATGCGGAACAACTCCGTTCCGGGCGCGGAGGGTTTGCCCGTCGCGCCCCGGTCCTTGCGGAGGATTTTGTATGTCGCAAATCGATATTGCCAACTTGACGTTTTCCTATGAAAACATGTACGACCCGATCTTTGAAAATGTGAGTTTTCAAATCGATACGGATTGGCGGCTGGGTTTTACGGGGCGCAACGGCAGGGGGAAAACTACGTTTTTGCGGCTGCTGCTCGGGGAGTTGCCCTATTCGGGGCGGATAACCGCGTCCGTCGGTTTTGAATATTTCCCCTGCCGCGTTTCCGACGAAACAAAGGACGCTTTCGGCGTCGCCGCCGAAATTTGCCCCGGCGCGGCCGAATGGGAATTGCGCCGCGAACTGTCCCTGTTGAACGTGTCGGACGACGCTTTGCGCCGCCCCTTTCATACGCTGTCGGACGGGGAGCGGACAAAGGCGCTGCTGGCGGCCTTGTTTTTAAAGGAAAACGCCTTTTTGCTGATCGACGAGCCGACGAACCACTTGGACGCGGAGGCGCGGGCGGCGGTCGGCCGCTGGCTGCGCGGCAAAAAAGGGTATATCCTCGTTTCGCACGACCGCGCTTTTTTGGATTCGTGCGCGGACCATATCCTGTCGATCAACAAAACCGGCGTCGAGGTTCAACGCGGGAATTTTTCGTCGTGGATGGAGAACAAGGCGCGGCGGGATTCCTTTGAAACCGATTTGAACGAACGCCTGAAAAAGGATATCGCCCGTTTGGAAACCGCCGCGAAACGCGCCGAGAATTGGGCGGGGCAAGCGGAGGGCGCGAAGTACGGCGGCGCGGGCGCGTCGGGTTTGAAGCCCGACAGGGGGTACATGGGGCATAAGGCCGCAAAGATGATGAAAACGGCGAAGTCGATCGAGGCGCGGCGGCATTCCGCAGCGCTGGAAAAATCGAGCCTTTTGAAAAATGTCGAGCGCGCGGAAACGCTGTCGGTTTCCCCGTTGCTTTACCGCGCGGAAACCTTGGCGGTTTTGGAAAACGTCGGCGTGTCCTACGGGGGCGCGGCGGTTTGCAGTGGCGTTAATTTCACGGTCGGGCGGGGGGAGCGCGTCGCGCTTTGCGGGCGGAACGGGACGGGCAAATCGAGCCTCTTGAAACTTCTGAACGGCGAAAATGTCCCTCACGGCGGGAATTTCCGGTTGGGGAGCGGCATAACCGTTTCCTATATTCCGCAGGACGCGTCGGGTTTGAGCGGTTCTTTGACCGATTACGCGCGGCTGTACGGCGTGGACGAGAGCCTTTTCAAGGCGATTTTGGCCAAACTGGATTTTTCAAAAACGCAGTTTGAAAAGGACATGCGGGATTTCAGCGGCGGGCAACAGAAAAAAGTCTTGATCGCCCGCAGCCTTTGCGAGCGCGCGCACCTGTACCTATGGGACGAGCCGTTGAATTTTGTGGACGTTCTTTCCCGAATGCAGATAGAGGATTTGCTTCTCGCCTGCCGCCCGACGATCGTATTCATAGAACACGACGCGGCGTTTGTGGACAGGGTAGCGACCAAGCGGGTTTTTTTAGGATAATCTAATCCTTTAAAATTCGCGTTAATTCGTCCAATCTGTCGACGACGGCGGAAAGATATTCCGCAACCGCTTTTTCCGGCTCTCTTTTTCTTGCGGGGGGGGGGGGGTGATTTCCTCGTAACATTCGCAAACCTTATTCGTTTTTCGGAGTCTGCCCGCGCTCCTTTCCACAATGGCCGCAAAGCACTGCCGGATATCTGTTGTCGCTTACCGTGTAATGCTGCCTGTAATAGAAACAAGTCTTGCATTGTTTTTCTTGGGGCTGTTTCATGTTTCACCAATCCTTTTACTACATGGCAGTAGTGACAGCATATCACTACCAACTTGAAGTGTCAACCGTTTTACTGCCAACTTGTAGTATAATAATTCAGATGAAGATATTCGGCGAACGGTTACGGGACTTGCGCACTGAAAAAGGATTGTCGGCGATGGCGTTGGCTAAGCAAGTCGGTTTGAGCGACGCCGCTATCATTCGGTGGGAAAACGATACGAACGATATTCTCGGCGAAAATTTAGTTAAATTAGCGCAATATTTCGGCGTATCGACCGATTACCTGCTGGGCTTGGAAAATTAGCGTTCAAAACCGCAACGATGAAAAGATTTAGCGAACGGTTAAAAGAATTGCGCAAAGAAAACGGTTTATCGGCGCAAGCGTTGGGAACGGCCATCGGCATGAGCGATACCACAATTTTGAATTGGGAAAACAACACATACGATATAATCG
>JAISFM010000008.1 GCA_031263605.1 Clostridiales bacterium
CCCGCGCCCCCTTTTCAAAAATTTTTGCCGTTTTCATTTATATTAGGTTTCGCAACAACGCTATTGCGTGAAAGTTTTTAGGAAAGGTGCGGAAAACCCTTTTTTCAAAAAGGGTTTTCCGCAGAGGCCTATACGGATTGTTGTAAAAATTGCGGCGGCGGCCGTTCCGGCGGCTAAAAAACAAGGGTTACGACAATCAGCAGTACCAGCCCCGGCAGTCCCATAAAACCGCAGACGAAAGCGTTCATGGGGTTGAGCGGCAATTTGACAAGCCCGAACAGCCCTAACAAATAGATTGCGAGAAAGCCGAACGCGGAGGACAGCGCGAATCGGAAGTACCATTTCATTTTGGCTTTGAACAGCCAGCAGAATAGGGTGATCAGTAACAGCCCGGCAATAAACCCCGTCGCGATTTCCAAAACCATAGTATTATAGTATATTGTCATAAGTTGGCAATATGCGGACAGGCAACCGCAACAAGCCTCATTATAAATTGTCGGAGATCTCTCCGCGCCGCTCATTTTATTCGCGCCGGTCGAGATGACAGAATAGTCCGCAGCGCACAGTCCACAGTTAACGGACAAAGTACTATGCGCAAAAGGTTGAGATTATTCACATCAAACAGAATGACAAGTTTTTTGCGCCAATAAAAAGGCGCGTTTCGTGTTTTGCAGAGATTGCTTCGTCGCACTTTGTGCTCCTCGCAATGACCGGTATCAACGCTATTTATCCACTTAATGACATGCGTGTTATGCTCAATGCTATTTGTTCATTCCAAGAGGTGAAAATTGCTTGACAAATATAGTTAGAGTATGCTAATATATAAAATTAGCGGACGCTAATTAGATGGCATGTTTAACGGCAGGACACAGCAGATTAGATAAAAGGTAAAAGATGTTGGCAAGGACTTTGGGCGTAATGCGGGTGAGATTATTCACATCAAACAGGGGAGTGGACAAAATGGTGTTGCAACAAGTCTATTGCGACGAAGCAATCTCTATATAAAAAGGCGCGTTTCGCGTTTTGTAGAGATTGCCGCGTCGCGCGTCGCGCTCCTCGCAATGACTTGCCGTGTTTATATTCAACACGGTTTGTCCATTCCCTCAAACAGAATGACAAGGCTTTGCGCAATGCCCTCCACGCGCGAGCAACGCGCGACCGACACTAACCACTAACCACTATTCCCTATTCCCTATCTCCTATTCCCTAATAAAAAGGATATTTTATGATAGACAAAGAATTGCTCGCCCTGATTCGGGGCAATAAAAGATACATAGGCCTTACGGTCATAATCAATATTATAGGCATGGCGGCGAGCCTTTCGGTAACGGCGGGCGTATGCCTCGCCTTGAACGGCGCAATCCGGCGGGAGGCCGATATAGGCGCGTATGTTTTGCCGATAATTTTGACGGCCGCCGGCATTGCGGCAAGGTTTGTATGCGGGGCGGCCGCGGGGCGCTTCAAGCGCGTTTTGGGCGAAAGGGTCAAAATGGATTTACGGGAAAAAACCTATGGCAAAATTTTGAAACTCAACGCCCGCGGCGCCGACGAACTGTCTATGGCGGGGCTGACGCAGGTGAGCATGGAGGGAATCGAGCAACTCGACCTGTATTACACGACGTACCTGCCGCAGTTTTTCTATGCGATGGCCGCGCCGTTTTTACTGTTCGCCCTGTGCGTTTTTATCGATTGGCGCACCGCCTTGATACTGCTCGCGTGCGTTCCCATTATCCCCGTTTCGATTATTGTCGTTTCAAAAAAAGCGAAAAAGATATTCGCTAAATATTGGGGCAAATATTTGTCGATGGGGGGCGCGTTCCTCGACAGCGTGCAGGGGATGCGGGAACTTAAAATTTTCAACGCCGACGCGAGGCAGAACGACAAGATGAACGCCGACGCGGAGGAGTTCCGCCGCATAACGATGAAGGTCCTCGTCATGCAGTTGTTTTCTACGACGGTCATGGATTTGGTCGCGTTCGGCGGCGCGGGGCTCGGCGCCGCGCTCGCTATTTTTTCGGCTGTGAATTACAGCCTTGACCCGATCGCCGCGCTGTTCCTGATTTTAGTTTCGGCGGAGTTTTTCCTGCCGTTAAGGGCGTTGGGCAGCGCGTTCCACGTCGCCATGAACGGGGCGGGCGCGGGCAGGAAAATCCTCGCGCTCCTCGACGCGGAGGAGCCCGCGTGGGGCGGGGGGAAATTGGCGGAGGCGGGGGATATACGTTTATCCGGCGTGACCTTCGCGTATAAACCCGGACGCAACGTTTTGGAGGATGTCGGCATGGCGTTCCCCAAAAACCGACTTACGGCGATCGTGGGGGAAAGCGGGTCGGGCAAAAGCACCGTCGCGCAGATCCTGACGGGGGCGCGCCGCGCCCAAACGGGCAGGGCGACGGTCAACGGAATCGAATTGAGCGGGCTGTCGAGGGAGGAATATTATTCCCGGTTGGCCGTAGTCGCTTACGACACCTATATTTTCAACGATACGGTCAGAAATAATTTTTACCTTGCGAACCCGAAAGCGACGGACGCGCAGATTTGGGGCGCGCTGAAAAAGGTGAATTTGGCGGGTTTTATAGAAAGCGCGGGCGGCTTGGATAAGCCGATTTTAGAGGACGCGGACAATATCTCGGGCGGGCAGAAACAGCGTCTGGCGTTGGCGGTCAGCCTCGCGGCCGGCAAATCGATCTTTATTTTCGACGAGGCGACAAGCAATATCGACGTCGAAAGCGAGGCCGTCATCATGAAAAACATTTATGAGTTAAGGGAAACCGCTTTGGTCGTTTTAATTTCGCACCGCCTTGCAAACGTCGCGGGCGCGGATAATATTTACGTTTTAAAGGACGGGAGGGTGTGCGAAAGCGGCTCGCACGACGAACTTTTGACTGTCGGAAAGGAGTACGCGAATTTGTATTTGACGCAAAAGTCGCTGGAATGCGGCTATAAGGAGGGCGGGCGCTATGCGTAAAAGCGGGATTAAACTGATGGCGTCGCTGACGCTGCTGCTCGGGAGTTTGGCGTATATTATGCTGCTTGCCGTGTTGAACGGCGCGCTCGGGTTCGTTTCGGCGATCGGCGCAACGGTTTTCGGCGCGGTCGGCGTGGCGAAACTTCTTGGCGAAAGCGTCGCGTTGAGTTACGCGTGGATCGCGGTTTTGGCGGTCGCGTGCGGCCTCGCGCGCGGGCTGTTAAGGTACGCCGAGCAATACTCGAATCATTTCATAGCGTTCAAACTGCTCGCGGTATTGAGGGACAAAATTTTTAAGGCGTTAAGGGTTTTATGCCCCGCGAAACTGGAAACGAAGCAAAAGGGGAGCATAATCGCGATGCTTACCTCGGACGTGGAAACCTTGGAGGTCTTTTACGCGCACACGATTTCGCCGATATTTATCGCGGTTTTGGTCAACTCGGGCGTATTCGTTTTCGCGGGGCTGATCGCGAATTGGCACGTCGCTTCGGCGGCGTTGTGCGGCTACTTGGCCATAGGCATTTTACTGCCGCTCGCGGCAAGCAGGGCCGTTAAAAAACACGGCGTGAATTACAGGCGCGAATTCGCTTCGTTCAATGCCTATTTTTTGGACTCGATTAAGGGCGTAAAGGACATAGTCTTTAACAACGCGGGTCGGCAAAGGGCGCAAGAGGTCAACCGGCGCAGCGAAAGCCTCTTGAAAATCAGCCGCAAACTCAACGTGAAAAGCAATTCGTTTATGCTGTTGACGCAAGCCGCCGTCTCATTGGCGGTCGTTTTGGTTGCGGGGCTTTGCGCGTACTTTGTGATTAACGGCGGATTGAGCGCGGGGCGCGCCGTAATCGCGCTGGCCGCCGTTTTCTCGTCGTTCGGGCCGGTCGTCGCGCTGTCGAACCTGCCGGGCAGCCTTGCCCAAACCTTCGCCTCGGCGGACAGGGTGTTGAGTCTGCTGAAAGAAAAGCCGCAGGTCACGCCCGTGACGGGCGGCGTAAACTTTGAGTTCGAGCGATTGACTGTCAAGGATCTCGTGTTCGGGTACGGCGGCGGCAACGGCGACGGCAACGGTGACGGTGACGGCAACGGCAACGGCGACGGCGGCGGTTACGTACTTAACGGCGTTTCTTTGGAAGCGGAAAGGGGCGAGATTGTCGGGATAGTGGGGGAATCCGGCTGCGGCAAAAGCACCCTGCTTAAATTGCTGATGCGGTTTTGGGATAAGGGCGGCGGCGCGATACTGTATAACGGCGCGGACGTTACGGAAATAAACACGGACAGCCTGCTGGAAAACGTGACGATGGTCAGTCAGTCCACGTATCTGTTCGCCGGGACGGTCGAAGAGAATTTGCGCATAGCGAGGCCGGGCGCGACAACGGGGGAAATCGAGGACGCTTGCAAAAAAGCGTCGATACACGAATCGATCGCCCTGCTTCCCGAGGGCTACCAAACCGAAACGGGCGTATTAGGCGACAGGTTTTCGGCGGGCGAAAAGCAGCGCATAGGGCTTGCGAGGGCGTTCCTGCGGCAAAGCCCGTTAATCCTTTTGGACGAGCCGACGAGCAACATAGACAGCGTCAACGAGGGGATAATATTGAACGCGCTCAAAGAGCAGAAAAAGGGAAAGGCCATCATTTTAGTTTCCCACCGTGAATCGACGATGGCCGTCGCCGACAA
>JAISFM010000019.1 GCA_031263605.1 Clostridiales bacterium
GATAGGGCGGCTACGGGCGGGCGGTTGGGATAACTTATCGCTTGCGCCGCACGTCAAGCATTTAGTCTATGTCGTGGACGACGTTTTCATAGCGCGGGGCATGGGCTACAAGCCCCGTATTTCCATGGAATTGGCTTTTGAAAAGATTGGGCTGTTCGACGGCAAGCACGAAGTGTCCTATCTTTTGCCCTATGCGAAGGTATTCATGCCCGAAGTGCAATCCAAACTCGACAGCCGGAAATGGGAGCAGACCGCCGAATACTTTTTGCGGTATATCGAACGCCAGCGGAAAGTCGGCGTACAAATGTGGGCTGACACGCAAATCGACGACAGCGCGGACAAGCGGTTTCGGAGTTTAGCCGATAAATTGATTGAGGTGCAACGGAAAACGGATTATTACGCAAAGAACGGGCAACTTGTTCAAACAGTTTGGGAGTGCTTGGAGTTTTCGGGCGTTCGCCCTTATGCGCGGTACAAGGAAACGGGCAGTTTACGAGAGGCAACCGCCACGGCCTATGCCCACATGGGCAATATTTACGCTTGTGTGGACAGTTTCAGCGGCAAGGAATATTTCTATTGCGGCATGGCGGGCAACTATCATACCGCGCTTGCCAAACCTATCGGCAACGACAAAAAGGCTATGCTTGAACGGTGCGAGAAGTACCCGTTATTTGTCAAGGGCGATACCGGCCCAAAGGAGCATGATATATGGAAAAATTAGACTTCGCGGAACTGCGCAAGGAAAAGTTAGGGCTTATCTTTGAAAACATAGACGTGCTTTCGGCAATGAAGGAAAGCGACACCCAACTGCCGCCCGAATTTTTCAAGGACGTTACCGACGGCGTTATCCGCGACTATTCCGACAAAATGAGCGTCTTGAACAGGAATACCCGATTTGTCATCAAGGAACTGAAAAAGGACTTCCGGCTGTTGCGCCGCATTCAAAGGAAACGGCAAGCCGCTTTGCGCAAACAGCGCAAAAAAGCCGCCAAACGCAACGCGCCCCCTACGGCATGACGGCGATCACTTCGCGCGCGGGCGGCGACAGCCGCCCACGCGCCGGAGGCTTACTATTACCCTCCGGCACTGCGGAACACGGAACATAAAATACCACATTAAAAAGAGGTGACAAAATGGACGAAACCATTAAAACCATTGCTGCCGATGAGGGCGGCGAACAGCCATCTACCATGAAAAAACGGTGGATACTGACAATCAACAATCCCATATTCGCCGACAGCGGATATACGGAAGTCAATCCGTCCGATACGGATTTAGAGGTTGCAGGAAATCATTATGATTTGTCCGTGTTAGAGGAAAGCGAAAACAAGGGCTTTTTTGATTTCAAATATATTAAAGTCGGCAAGGACAGCAAGGACAAAATTATTTTACGACCTTTTTTCAAGGATTTAGAGAGTATAGAAAAATATTTCAAAATCCTAAAAGAATACGGCAATCTGAAATACGCTATCTATCAGTACGAAAAGGGCGGGAACGGTACGCCGCACATACAGGGCTTTATTATCTACAAGAATAGCAAGCGTTTCAAAAACGTGAAACAGGATTTCCCGACGGCGCATATCATCGCGCCCAAAAATCTCGTCGGCGATTTGATTCATCGCGTTGGGGAAAATGACCAACGAGGTCGTAAAGGACATCCAGACCATATAAAACAGCACAGTGCCGAAGGTATACCGCTCCTCGGAAACCAAATTGGGAAAGACGCCGCCGAATATGCTGTGCATCAAGCCGGGCAGCGCGCCCTCGACGAATTTTTTGAACACGAGGCAGACGATGAACTCCGAGATGATGGCGGGCAGCAGGACGATAAAACGCACGATCGAATGCCCCCGAAACCGCCGGAACAGGTAATAACTGAACAGAAGTTGCAGCGGCAGGGAAACCAGCAGACCGAGCAGGTACATGATTGCGGAGTTCTTGAACGAAATCCCGAGGAGCGGGCTTTCTTTCAGATCGCCCAGAAAACGGGCGAAATTACGAAAGCCGGCCCACGCGGCGACGTTCCCCAAAAAATCGCGCTCCTGAAACGCCATGAGGACGGAATTGAAATTCAGATAAACGTAGAACACGAAAAACAGCAGCACGGGGTACGCCAAAACCGTCCATACGAAAGCGCACTTCCTGATTTTCCGTTTGGTAAAACCTTTCATAAAAATCCGCGGCCCTCCGCCTTGATTAAACGCATACTACTCTTAACCTGAACAACTCCGTTGCGGCGGGGCGCATTCATGCGGCCACCTCTTTGATATAGCCCTGCCACAGCGGCTCGTAATGCTTTTGGATGCCCTCGAAAACGGCCTTGACCGGATCCGACTTAATAGAGGCGTCCAGATTCGTTTCGGCCAGCCGCAACGCCGTAACAATGTTGTTGTAGGAAACCGACCCTATTTTGGTCAAGTAGATAACGCTGTCCCCCTTCGAGGTTTTATAGGGAAGCGGCGTCAGATTTTTGTCGCGCAGCATCCGCACAAAAGCGACGTTGTCCGCGTCGTTGTAAATCTGCTGGACGGTGCGCGCGTAGTTGGACATTTTGGCCTTGTCCCCGGCGGTAAGTTCGAACGAATAGGGCTGTAAGCCGCCCGTCAGCGCGGTGAAATTCCGCAGGCTCTCCTCGCTCAAAAGATAGGTGATGAACCGTTTCGCCATTTCGTCCGCCTCGGCGTTTTTGCTTTTCGGCAAAACGATCGAGCCGGTCGCGCGTATCGACAGGACCGAGCCGTTCCCCTGCCCGTCCGCGCCCTTTTGCCCCGGCATTTCGGGCAGCATCATGACCCGATAGTCCCGCTCGCCGTAGCCGTACCCGTCCGTTTTGCCCGCGCCCGCGGACAGCGCGGCGAAGACGGGGCGCGCTTCGTTTTCCCACCAGGTGCCGTCCGCCAAAAACCCGGTGAACGGCGAGTTCGGCGAGGTCTTGGCCGCCCCCGTCACGAATTTCCCCTGCGCGTCGGTGTGCGATTCCTCGCTGATAAAGCACGCCTCGTGCGCGTATTCCCTGTCGTTCATGTAAGCCTGCAAAAATTCGGTCGCCTTTTGAAGCCCCGTCATGCCGTAAACCTTGTAGCCGTTCTGCATGGTGATCGCCGTGGGATTAGAATCCCCCGCGAACGTATAGGCCCCGTCGTACGCGTTAAAGGTTCTCACCGCGTCGATTCCGTCGTATTGTCCGAACACGCCGTTGAATATGTCGGTCACATAGTCCAAAATCTTGCCCGAGTAAATGACCGCCTTGCCGTAGCCTTTCAGCAAATCGAACATTTGCTTCCATTCCGCGAGTGTAACCGGCTGCCCGTCGTCATAAGTGCCGTATTTGCCGTCCTTGCCCGCGCGCAGGATTGTGTCCCCGGGCTTATAGTTCGTTTCGCCCGGCGCGGACGCGAATTTCAGTTTCGCGCCCTGCTCCGTAAAGGAGATCCCCTGCGCGGCCAGAGCCTCCTTGACGGCGGGTTCGTCGGCCGCCTCGCGGAGCAGCCCGTATTCCAAAAACTTGCCGTGGTCATAGTTTAACCCAAGGAAATCCTCGCCCCACGGCAGCATATAGCAACCCGCCCCGTCCTTGGCGGCAATGTTCAGCCAGTCCTCTTTCCGCAGCATCTTTTCGCCGATCGTCCTATCCTCGCCGGGTGCCTTCATCTCCATCACGCCGCTTAAATCGGTGAAAGCGTCCTTGTAAATCAGCGAATAGAAATCCACGACGGGCGAGATGTAAAGGTTGGCCTGTTGTCCGATAGCGGTCAAATCCACGATCTCGCCCACCGTCCGTTTGCGCGTTTCCAACAGGACGTTCCATTCGGGATTGTCTTTTTTGAAACGCTCCACGACCGGCGCGATAAATTCCGTGCCCTGCCCGCCGTTATAGACGCTGACCACCAGTTCTTTTTTGTCCGGGTCGCGGGGATTGATCACCGTGCCGAAACAGCCGAACAACGCGCAAGCGCACAAGGCGGCCGCCGCGAACGCTAATAACAGTTTTTTCATTGATTTGGCTCTCCTTTTTTGCGGATTCCGTTTATTCCTTTATATAGGCTAAAAAGCCGTCGCCGGCCGCCAGCCGCCGTACACGGGCCTCGTCGCCCTCGCCCGCCGTTTCCACGCCCCTGTGGATCAAGCCGAATTTCACCCTTCGGCGGAATTTCAGCCGGACGTCGGCGGCGGCTACGATCGAATTGTTGACCGCGTAGAACAGGCTTTTTCCGCCGAGGTCGAAACAGCCCGTGAACGCTTGGCTCGTTGCCTCGACCCTCGCCAATTCGCGGAAGGAGCCGATTTCGGGGTTGTTATAGTCCGGCAGCCGCCCGCGGTAAATCGTCTCGTTCCACTCGATTTTTTGCAGTTTCTCTTCCGGCGGCAGCATACCCTCGAATTTCCCCGCCAAAACCGCGCCCATAAACTCCGCGTCCGTCAGGAGCCTTTGGCACGCTTTCGCCTGTCCGAGCGCGTATTTTAACGACCAGTAAAATTCGGTCGTTTCGCCCGAGCGGGCGATCGCCCCCGCCCATACCGCCTTATCGAGCAGCCAATCGTTGGGAAAGCAGGCCGGAAACAGTTGCAGCCCCTTCGCGCCGTAGGCCAGCGAAAGGTTGGCGCAGAGCGAGATCTCGGCAAAATCCGCCGGCCTGCACAGGCCGCCGTCCCATTTGCCGCCCACCTGAATAAAGGGCCAATAGGGAATCCCGTGCCGCCGCCCGGCCCTATCCATCAGTTGCTGCAACTCGTAGGCGGCGATATGGTGCATGGACTCTATGCCGCCCAAACTCAAAAACGGATAACTGTCATAGGAAAGGACTTGCGGCTTGACCGTTTCTATGTACCGGTTCAAATAATACTCGTACCGCCGCGCGTTGGGGAACTCCTGCCCGCCGGAGCCGGACGGAGGGTCGGGAAACAACTCCGGCACGGAGCAGGCGGGCGCGCCCGCGATGTTCGCGCCGTACTGCAATTGCCGCGCGTCGATGTTGTTGGGCAGCAGGTTGACGTAAAACAATTTGTCCGGGCATTCCCGCTCGAACACGGCCTTGGCCGCCGCGATTCCCGGAAAACTGTCCGTGCCCGGCTCGTCGAAAAAGGAAATGCCGGCGAATGCCCTATGCCGCTTGACCTTGCGCAGGTCGGCGGCGAAGCGTTCGTCCAAGGCGGCCTTTTCCGCGCCGGACAGCGTCCGCCAGTCCGGTATTTCCCGATGCCCCAAGGACACGTACCGCTCCGCGAGTATGCTACGGGGCAAATAGCGCATCCCCGCCCCGCCGCACAATTCCAGCGCGCGGAACACATTCCGCTCGTTCGGCCCCGACAGCGTTTCGGCGTGCCCGTACACGAGGTTCACGCCAAAATCGGCAAGCAGGCGATAAACTTTCGGGCGAATCATCGACGGATACCGAACGCCGCCCGCAACCGCCGCGGGCTGGGGGGAGCAGTACGCCCCGATCGGCATTTCGCCCTCCCCGAGCCCCTCGATTCGGATCTTATTTGTTTTGCGAATCTTTTTGTTCATAACCTTTACCCTTTGACATACCCCTTTACTGTACGCAATAGATGTTGGATAGATAGATTTGCGCGGTTGACGCGCCCGTCCACCCTGCGTCCGCAGAATCGACGCACAAATAATACGTCGCGCCCGCGCCGCGCAGGTAAATGACCTCTACCTGCCGCCAGCAGGGCTCTCCCGTGATCGGGGCGCTGCCCCAACCCTCGTAGTGTACGCCGCCGTACCAATAATTGGGATCGGCCCAGCCGCCGTTATACGTCGAGAACGTCAACGCGCCTTCGCCCTCGTACCATATCCAAAATTTCAAGATAACAATATCGCCGCTGCGATCCGTCCCGCTGAGGTCGATCCAAAACTGTCCGAAATTACTGCTTTTCCACGTGTTGTCCAACAAGTACGAGCCCGTCTCGCCCGGCGCGGCCTTTTCGGTTGTATACGACAATCGGGTCACGCCGGGGATTTCAAAGCCCGCCTTGTCCGCGCCGTCGCCCAAACCCGCCAACACGTTGCTTCCATGCAGTTTGACCGTAACGGAAACCTCGTCCTTCGGCGTTTCCTCGTTCATCAATTCCGCCTTATACGTATAGTCGCCTTTCTCGCCGCGCGTATTAAACACGCGGGTGTTTTGGTCAAAATCCCCCGTCTTGTCCACGCCGCCCAACGACACCGAATAGCGTATATCGGAACCCTCCGGTACGCCCGACGCCGCGGGAAGCGTGACCAACCCGTCCGCCCCAAATGTATAGTAGGGCGCAACCAGCAACGCCAATTCTATCGGCGATACCGTGACCGCAAAATTGTTGCCGCCGAGCAAATTTTCCCCGGCATACGCCCGCGCCGTCAGGGTATACGCGCCGTCCGTTTCGGGCGTAAAGGACGCGCCCGCAAAGGGTATAATTTGACCGCCCTTTTTCAGTTCGTACTCGAACCGGACGCGGGGATTCGCGCAGGACGCCTGCGGCAGAGTAAAAGTTTCGCCCGCCATGCCCGCCGAGGACGCGTTCCCCGTCCCCCAATTCACGCCGTAGTCGGCCGCGCTCCTGTCGATGTAGATATTGCCGATATACACGCCGAAAGGCTCCTCGCCGTCCCATTTCCATCCGTCGGGATTGTAAATCCGCAGTTCCGCGTTGCCCGGCGTTACGCCGGACAGGTCAAGGTCGCCGAATCCCGACTTAAAAGCCAGCGTCACCTTCTGCCAGCCCGACCCGGCGGAAATCTCGGCCGGCTCGGTCAATACGGACAACCCTATATTAAACCAATAGCCGCTGTTGACGAACACATACGCCCCCAGCGCGATTCCGGTCGGGTTATACAGATAAAAATAGATCGACTTGGACGCGCCGAACGTCCTGTCATTCGCGGCGAACGGCAGTATCAAGAAACCCGTCGTGCCGCCCGCGCCTGTGTTTTGCAAAAGCGTGGAGCCCAAATCGGAGCCGTGCCGTTGCGCCGTCGTGTAAGCGGCCGCGCCGTCCCCGACGGTAACGTCCGTATATTCGTCGTTCTGATTGACCGTCATGGCCAGCAGGTCGTCATGCACCTTAAAGGCAACCTCTCTCGACCCCGCGTCCTGCGCCCCGCCGCGCTTGGCGGTCACCGTCAGGGTAAACAGGCTGTCAAGCCTCGGGCTGAATTTCCAACCGTTGTTTTGAATCAGCGGCACGCTTTCGTCCCGCGCGTTTTTCAGCGCGTACTCGAACGCAATATCCCTCTGCGCGCTTTCGGGCGCGAGCGCGGCGGCGGGAATTGCCAGCGTCGCCGCGTACGCATAGTCGCTTACCCTCGCGACAAAGTTAGCGTCTCGGTCGTCGGTCACAATCAGCGCGGCGTCGGTATAGCCCGTCGTCATCACGACCGTAAATGTGTGGCTCCCCGCGCCCAAAGTATCGAGAGCCGCTTTCGTGAACGTCAGTTTTCCGTCGGAAACGGAATAGGTCTCCGAGCCGACGACGCCGCCGTTATAGACGACCTTGTGAATCGTCATGCCCTGCAAATCGACGCTCGCGCCCGTGTCGGACAAATCGACCGTGAAATACCCCTCGAGGAATACGGGCTTGTCGGAATCGGATACCGTAACCGCGCGGCTGAACGTTTTAACGTTGCCGACAATGTCCGTCGCCGAATAATAGACCGTATAATTCCCGTACTTAATCACGCCCAACAGCGCGTCAAAGGCCGGCGCGCCGCCCGTGACCGTAACCGTTAAGCCTTGGCCGAAACTGTCCGCGGCGGTCAAGCCCTTCGCCCACGCCCCGAGTTGCGCGTCCAC
Organism: Clostridiales bacterium; assembly: GCA_031263605.1. Classification (GTDB taxonomy): domain Bacteria; phylum Bacillota; class Clostridia; order Christensenellales; family DUVY01; genus BNZQ01. Next base: position 7,776 of record JAISFM010000019.1, read on the forward strand.
ATACGTAATCGTCCCCGACGCGTCGGTGAAAACCGGCTCGCCGTAGATATACACGTCCCGATACGCCGTATAGGTTTCGATCGTGTACCCGACCTTATAATGCCCCGCCGTGCCGAACGCGACTCCGGCGGACTCTACGGTAAAGGGCTGCCCGTTCCCCAATTTATAGCCCGTAACGCCGTCCTCGGAATCAAAACTGCCCGCCGATACTTGAAGGCGTATCGCCGACAGCCCGTCGAAACCGTACCCCGCGCCCGTCGCGTCCGTGACGGCCAGCGAAACCGTATTGTATCCGGCGGCGGTTACGGCCGTCAGCGTATAGGTATTCGGCGACTTGCCCGCGATGAACGCCCGGGCGAACTTTACCTTTCCGCCGGCATAGGTATAGTCGGCTTCGGGGGTCAGCGCAACGCCGTCATAGACGAGTTTCGCCAAATCCTCCACGGCGAACTCCGCCGTGTCGATCTCGGTAAAATCAACCGTCCACGTTGGGAATACGGGCTTGTCGGAATCGGACACCGTAACCGCGCGGCTAAACGTTTTAACGTTGCCGACAATGTCCGTCGCCGAATAATAGACCGTATAATTCCCGTACTTAATCACGCCCAACAGCGCGTCCAAGGCCGGCGCGCCGCCCGTGACCGTAACCGTTAAGCCTTGCCCGAAACTGTCCGCGGCGGTCAAGCCCTTCGCCCACGCCCCGAGTTGCGCGTCCACATACGTAATCGTTCCCGACGCGTCGGTGAAAACCGGCTCGCCGTAAATATACACGTCCCGATACGCCGTATAGGCTTCGACCGTGTACCCGACCGTATAACGTCCCGCCGTGCCGAACGCGACTCCGGCGGACTCTACGGTAAAGGACTGCTCCGTCCCGTTCCGATAGGCGGTCACGCCCGACGCAAAATCGAAAGTTGCGTCCGGCGCCGCGATACGGACGTTCGACAGGCCGTCGAAACCGTATGTGGGCGCGGGCGCCGTATAATAGATGTTGGACAGATAGATTTGCGCGGGGGCGCCGGCCGGCCACCCGTAACCCGAACTCCTGAAATACAAACGAATGTCGCCGCCCGATACATGCGTCCCGGCGGGACTCGTAAGAAGCATTTCAACCTTTTGCCAGCCTTCCTGCGGGGCGATCGGGAAGTCGCTTTCCAACGCTGTATATTTCGTTCCGCCAAACCAATAATTGGAGTATAGCCATGTGGGAGCGGAATACGCTACGACCTCTATATTCTGACCGGCGGGGATATAAATCCAAAACGTGAGCATGGACGCGCTTTCCACGTTCGGCATTCCAGCAATTTGCAGGCTGACATTGCCCTTTTCGCCGGACGCGCTGTTGTCGAGCAGCAGCGAGCCCAATTCCCCGGGCGCGGCTTTGTCGGCCGTATACGTGAACGTAAGGCCGGGAAGCCCCGTGTTCCGATTCGTTTCGGCCGTGTCCCGATCGTCGCCGAAAGCAAGGAACACGTTGTCCCCGTGCAGTTTGACCGTGACGGAAACCTCGCTCTCCGGCGTTTGGCCGTCCTCGTTCATCAATTCCGCCTTATACGTATAGTCGCCTTTCTCGCCGCGCGTATTAAATACGCGAGTGTTTTGGTCAAAGTCCGCCGTTTTGTCCGCGTCGCCCAGTTTGACCGAATAGCGCAGCGCCGCTCCGTCCGGCGCGTTCAGCGCGCTCGGCACGGCCGCCGCCGGAAGCGTGACCAATCCGTCCGCCCCGAACGTATAGTAGGGAGCCGCGAACAGTTTCAGCCCCACGGGCCCGATTTGGATCGCGATGTCCCGCCGCGCGGCAAGCCCTTTCGAGGTATACGCCTCGACGGTCAATATGTATTCGCCCTCCGACGCGGGCGTAAAGGAGCCGCCGGAATAACTCACCGCCGCCCCGTCCGGATCTTTCAGGGCATACGCGAAACTCACGCGCGGATCGGCCGCCGAAGCCGTCGGCAGGTCGAAACTTTCCCCCGTCATGCCCTCGGCCGCCCACGCGGCGCCCGTCCCCCAATTCACGCCGTAGTCGGCCGCGGCCTTGACGAGGTAGATATTGCCGATATACACGCCGAACGCGCCCGCGCCGCTCCAAAGCCAGCCGTCGGGGTTGACGATCCGCAACTCGGCGACCGCGCCGCTTGCGAGCGCGTCGAGAGAGAGGTCGGTGAAACCCGGCTTAAAGGCCAGCCGCACCTTTTGCCATTCCGCGTCCGCGGAGATTGCCGCGGTATCCGTCAGCACGTTGCCCCCCGCCGGCTGCAATTCCCAATACCCGCTGTTGGTCCAAACATACGCTTCGAGCGCGAGCCCTGTCGGGTTGTACACCCAAAACTCTATCTCCTTGACCGACGCGAAATCCCTGCCCGTGGGTAAAAACCGCAGTTTAACGACCCCGCTCCCGCCCGTATTGGCCAAATGCATCGAGCCTATGTCCGTACCCTGCTTGCGCTCCGCCGTAAACGCGGCGGCGGTTTCCGATTCCGCCGCGAACATCACCTCCGAATACTCGTCGTTTTGATTGACCGCTATGGCCAGCAGGTCGTCGTGCACCTTAAAGGTATACGCCTCCGACCCCGCGTCCTGCGTCCCGTTCCGCTTGGCGGAGACCGTCAGCGTGAAAACGCTCTCCGTCCCCGGGTTGAACTGCAACCCCGCCGCGTTGTCGGCCAGCGGCACGTTCTGCGCGCCCGCGCCGGCCAGCGCGTACTCGAACGTGATGTTGCGCTGGTCGCCGTGCCTTTGCGCCTTGCCGAGCGTCAAGACGGGTTTGTATTCCATATCGGCGACGGACATCGAAAAGAGCGCGGGACGGTTGTCGGTAACGGTCAACTCGGCGGAGCCGTACCCCGCCGCCGTCACGACGGTAAATTCATAAGGGGCGTCTAAATCCTTGGAAACGATGAAATTCCTGTTAAAAACCAAATAGCCGCCCGCCGCCGTGTACGCCTCCGCGCCGAGGACTGCGTCGCCGGACAGGATTTTCAGAATGTTTAAGCCGTTCAGCGGAATCGGAGCCTCCGGGTCGGCAAGGTCTATCTCGAACGCGCCGAAATCGGGCCTGCCCGCGTCCGACACGGTCACCGCGCGGGTATAGGTCTTTACGTTGCCCACGCGGTCCGTCGCGCGGTAGTCTACGGTATGCGCGCCGTATTCGATAAAGCCGTGCGCCCCGGGCGCGATCGCGGACGTGGCCGTGACCGTCAGCGGGTTGCCGAACGTGTCCGCCGCGGTCAGCCCCTTGGCCAAACCCGCCGGCGTGTGCGCGTCCGCATAGGAAATCGTGTCGGACGACGAGGCGAACGCCGGGTCGCCGTAGATATACACGTCGGCCGTCTCGGCGTACCCCTCTGTTTTATACGTCACTACGGATTTCCCCGCCGTTCCGAACGCGACGGCGGAAGCGTCCGCCGTGAACCCGCATTCCGCCAGATCCTTAAAGGCCGTCACGCCCGCCTTGAAATCGTATTCCGAAACCGAAACGGAAATATGTACGTCGGCAATCCCTTCGAAACCGTAAACCGCCCCGGCGGCGTCTCCCCGGTCTTGCCGCCGCACGCCGCCAACGCGAAAAGCGCGATCGCCGCCGTTAAAAAGACCGGCCAAAACCTCTTTTTCGCTAAAACAGTTTTCATGATTCTCCTCCGAATAGGCTTGCCGCGAACGCGGTGTCCGCATACCCAAACTTCCGCGCGGCATCCGCTGTAAACGCTATGTTAATAGGATAAACTGTTTTCAAATGTTTTTCAACTCATAAGTGACATAAAGATTTTCAAAAGTGACAATCATTGTGCGCCCCTCCCCGTTTTACATCTTTCGTTTCAGCGCGTTCCGCTCCGGCAGGCGGCCGTACAGCCGTTTATAACTTCGGTAAAAGGTCGCCATGCTTTGAAAGCCGCATTCCTGGACGACTTGAATCAGCGTCCAGCCCACATATTGCGGGTCGCGCAAGGCATGATGAACCGTCCCGGCGCGCATATCGTTCAAAAATACGCGGAAATCGACCCCGACGTTCCGCTGGAACAATTTCAAGAACCGCGACCTCGAATACGAAAACTGCTCGGCGACGAACCCGACCGTTAAATTTTCCTTGAAATGCGAATGGACATACTCTAAAACCTCGCTTAACAGCAGTTGCTCCTTTCTCGGCGGCCTGACGGGATAGGCGCGGCATAGAATGCCGTACAGGCGGTCGGCGAAAACCTTTTTGTCCAAAAAGAAATCGTCGTTCTGGCGGCCGAATTCCTCGTCCATCAGGCGCGCGGCTTCCGCGTTGGCCTGCCCGTCGGTCAGCAAACTGTCGAACCGGACGTTCCCGAATTCGGCGGTAAAATCCGCCGTATACGTATCGTTCATGATGCAAATGACGACCTCGCAGCCGTCGCTCTCGAAGTATTGGTGGATCTCGCCGGAATTGACAAACAGGATCTCGCCCTCGGACGCCCTGCCCCGCGCGCCGTTGAGGATAAATTCAAAACTGCCCCGCCGCACGCTGCAAATTTCCACGGCGAAATGAAAATGGGCGTAATAATCCTTTACCGTATGCCTTTTGATCTCGAACGGCTTGCCGCCGTCGCGGTATTTTTCATACAACCTTTTATCGCTTTGATATTCGTACACGGTAAAACGCCTCTGTCGCTCAAACTATTTTTTTTTGCCGCGCCCGCGGGCGGCCTTCTAACGGCCGCCCGTCAACTTTTCCATAAACCACTCGACGCCGCCGTCGTCCCTGTCGAATTCATGCGCGCCCTCGAAGGCGCGGAACCGAAAGCGGTCGGCGCAGCCCGCCCGCTTAAAATAGCCCTCCGCGCGCGCGGCCTCCGGCTCCGCCGACTTCAACAAAAACAGCGGGTCGTCCGCGCCGCATTCGACGTACAGGTACCGGGGCGCGATCAATTCGGCGGCCTCGGCGTCGAAAAATCTGTCCGCCTGCCCCTTATACGACCAGTCCGGCCAATTAAAGGCGGCGCGGTCGTTGAAAAAGCAGGAACTGTACGTCGCCTTGACCCGCGTATCGGACGCGCCGAAATGCAGGGCGTACATTCCGCCCCACGACAGGCCGCAAAAACCGATCCTTTCGGCGTCGATATCCTTTCTCGCCGCGAAATAATCCACGCAGCGGCTCAGCAGCAGCAACTCCAAAGCGGTGAAACTGCCGCCCAACTGCCGCAGGGAGGAATCGAGTTTCCCCCTGTCGTAAGGGGTGCCGAACGTTTCCGGCAGCCACGTCAGCAATTGCGGGGCGAACACCGCCGCCCCCCGGTCGGCAAACCGCCGCGCCATATGGTTGTAATTGGCCGAATCGGCGAGCATACTGCCGACATACTCGGGCGCGCCGTTCGCCCCGTGCTGGCAGAACACCAACGGGCGACGGGCGACGCGCCCGCGCGGCAAAAAGAGCAACCCGAACATCCGGATTCCCGGCAGGGCTTCGAGCCGGACGCGGACAATCTCCACGTCGCCGTCCCGCCCGACAAATTCCGTTTCGGCGGAAACGGGCAGCGCGGCGTACTCGGCGCGCTCCGTCAGCGGAAAGCCGTGCATGGCGATAAAATCCCCGCGCCGCTCCTCCCGCGCCGTGTTCAGCATATACCCGTCGCGCCTTTCCCGCGCGGTTTCGTACCGCGCTTCCGTCCACCTCGCCAAATCCTCCGCGTACCGCGCGCGGTCCGGCGAATCCCGATAGTCCTTGCTCCCGAACACATTCTTATATTCTCTCACGCCCATTCCTCCGCGCCTTTCCCAAACCGCTCTTGCCCTGATACTTGTTTCCCAACCGATACGGAACCAACTCTATTGTACCACTCTTTTCCGCTTTTGTCTACCGTATCCGTCTATTTAAGAAAGGAAAGGGGGCAAAAACCGAAGCCCCCCTTATCGCTAAATAATTTGCTTGATTATTTTGCAGGCGATTTAATTCCGCACGGGGCGGCGCGTTTGAAACGGCTCGAATGCTATGCTTTTTGTTTTTTATAGGCTTTTCTTATCGCAAAGAAACCCCAAGCGGCGAAACCGGCGGCCAATACGGCGTCTGTCGCGAACATAATTACCTGCCACGTCGGCGTGCCCATTTTAAACTTGCCGCGCATCGCGTTGCTGTTTGCGACCGTATAAAGAATGTTCTTGCAAGCCTGACGGAAAACGGTTACGTCGGATTTGTCGCGGGCGTTCGGCTTGTAGGTCATAAAGCCCGCCATTTCAAGGTTGAGATCGCCGCCGGCGTAAACCATATCCTTGACAAACATATACGAATTCGTGTTGAAGTCGTTAATGACCAGCCCCTCGAAACCCCATTCGTGGCGAAGGATCGTCGTGAGCAGGCGGTAATCGCCCCCCGTCCAACGTTCGCCTATGCGGTTGAAAGAGGACATAACGCCCATCGCCTTAACGCCGTCCGCTTTCGCGGTTTTTATCGCGATTTCAAACGCTTTCAGGTAAACCTCGCGGATCGGCTGCTCGGCGGCCCATGTGAGCAGGCCGTTGCGGTGCGTTTCCTGATCGTTCAGGGCGAAGTGTTTCAGGTCGGCGTAAACACCCTTGGAGGCCGCGCCCTTCACAACCGCCGCGGCCAACTTCCCGCTGAGGAACGCGTCCTCCGAATAGTACTCGAAGTTGCGCCCGCCGAAAGGGGAGCGGTGAATATTCAGGCCGGGCGCATACCAGCCGGTGTACGGCGTGCCGCCGTTCTTTATATCGCCGACAAGCGCTTCGTTCCCCAGAGCCCTGCCCATATCGTACAGGCGGCCGACATTCCACGTAGAGGCAATGACCGCCTGGCAGGGATAGGCGCACGTTTCATAAACGGACGCGCTGCTTATGAAATTGCAGAAGCCTACGGGGCCGTCCGCGGCAATGGTTTGGGGAACGCCGAGCCTTTCAATCGCTACGGTCTTGAACGCGCCGTTATTGACAAGATCGCCCATCTCGCTCACTTTAAGTTGGTCGAGAAATTTATCCCAACGCCCGTCGTTATAATCGAGGCCCGCAAGGTCGGAAAGCCTCAAACCGTTATTTGCGCCCGTCGCGGGCATTTGATCGTTTTGGTCGGGCCTGTTGGGGGTTGATTTCGCGTCGATAACAGAGGCTAACCAATCCAAACGGCCGTCTAATTTCTTTTCTGCCGACGCGCGGGGCGCAGGCCATGTGCCGGACCAGTCCGCCCTCGACAGAACGCCGCCGAGTTCCTTATCGGAATTCATCCCGTCCTCTCGGTCGGTGTACTGGTTTACGACGGCTGCGCCCGTAACGGGGTCTTTGCCGTATTGAATGCCGTTCGCAACGGAAGTATCCACGTCTATAACCGGATTGTGCGCGTCCGCGCTTATCGCAAACGTATACGCGCCCTGTTCGGCTTCGTAGCCCTTGAAACCGTCGCCGTTCGCGTCCCGATAGTCGTAGGAAGCAAATTCGTAAGGGCTGTCAACGGTAATTTCCACGGTTTCGCTTTCGCCCTTATCCAGAATCCCCGTCTTTGCGAAGCCCACAAGCAGTTTCGCGGGTTTTTCAATGCGGGCCGTCCCGTCATACGGCGGCGTGACATAGAGTTGTACGACGTCCCTCCCGGGATAGCCGCCCGCGTTGGTGACCTTAACCTTAAAGGTTAAGGAAGTGTCCGCAGTTAAAACCTTATCGCGAACCTCGCTCCCGTTCATAAGTTCCCAGATAAAACTCGTATAAGACAGGCCGAAGCCGAAAGGGTAAACGACCTCTTCGGCGTAATCGAAAACATAGCCGCCCATCGCCGCGTTGCCTTTCCGCTGTTCGGCGTAAGCGGTTTCATAGAAACGGTACCCTACGTAAATGCCCTCCTCGTAATCGACGAAGTACGCGTTCTGGGCGACCTCGCCGCTCTTGCCCCCTGTCAAAAGATACGCATCGCCGCCGAGCGCCGCGCCCATGTTTGCCCAAACGGGGCTATGCGTGAAGTCTGCGGCCCAGGTATCCACCGTCTTGCCGGACGGGCCGAATCGAACGCCGTCCGTGGTTTCGCCCTTTAAAATCTCGCCGAACGCCGACATGCCGCTGCCGCCCGCATAGCCTATCCAGAGTACCGCGCCTATGCCGTCGTCCGCGTTGATTTCTTTCATCTCTAAGGCCGCCGCCGTATTGAGCACAAGTATTATTTTGCCGAAAATACCGCGCGTTTTGACCTCGTTGATAAGGTCCTTTTCGGCCGGACGGAGTTTCAAGATATGATCGTCCGCGACGCGGGGCAAATCCGCGCCCTCGCCGCCTATGCGGGTCAGCACGATAAGCGCCGCGTCGGTATAGCCCGCGCAAGAGGCCCACACGTCGTTATAGCCGTCGATGGGGGTATTGTAATTGCCGATAGGCGTTTCGCCGACAAAACTCTCCGCGAGTTCCACCGCGCCGCCCGTGTCGAGATCGGAATTGTTGGGGTTTCTGCCCACGCCCGATTTTGCTTTGTCTTGGTAGAAATTTACCAAAGTCCGGTTATAGGCAAAGCCCGAAGCCGTCAGGCTGTCGAAAATGGAAACGGCGTCCCTGCCTACGCTTCCGCCCGAGCCCGAGCCGCCGATCGCTATATCGACCGAATTCTTGCCGAAAACGCTGACCTTGGTTTCGCCGGCTTTCAAGGGCAGCGTCCCGTCGTCGTTCTTTAAGAGGACAAAGCCCTCCCGGCAGATCTCGTCGCCGACTCTGTCGCCGTTGGCAAGGGCGTCCGCCTTGGTGGCGAAATCCTTTTCATAGTTCGACTTTTCCTCGCCGATAACGACGACGGGCGGTTCGCCGAGCAGGACGCAAACCGCGCGGTAGAACCTTGTCGAAACCAGAATGTTAACGGTCATGACAAGCGCGAGGGATACCGACGCGACAATGAGCCATGCCCTGCTCGCTTTATTTTTCCAAATCGTTTTCATTATACTCTCCAAAACCTTTTATCAGGCCTCTTTAAGGAAACGCCGATCGGTTCGGCATTTCCTTCGGCTTAAAAAACCGACCCGGCGGCGTCGATCCAACATCCGAAAGTATTGTCGCAATCGTTGTCCTGCGGCTTGTACATGCCTATCTGCGCCGTCGTCGTAATTCCGATACAGTCCACTATGGGCGCGACCGCCTCCATAGTCCCCAAAACAAGGCCGTTCTTCACGGGGGCTTGATCGCTGTTCGTAATAAGGGAAACGCACGTCGCGCCCCTGAACAATTTGAGCCGGGTGGTTATCACGAAATTTTGGAACGGCAATATAGCCGCGCCGGTAGCCAACGCGTTTATCCTTATCCCCGTTACCTCGGCCTCCGAATCGTCGATATACCCGCAATCCCAATTATCGACGTAATAGGCCGCCTCGTAATAGGGGATAAATTCCGTGTCCCACGCGCCCCAAGACCCCGGAGGCGTTTCATAGGGCGTGTTGAGTTCGGCGTCGGGAACCTGGTCGACGCGGATTAAATAACTTTCGGGATCGATGATCATATCCATGTATTCCGCGCTTAAACGGAGCGTCAGCGTCGCGTCCTCGACGTCCCTGTCCGATATAATCAGGAAGTCTACGGAAATGCCCTTTCTGTACAGATAGTTGACCGCCATATCCCTGCTTGCGCCGGCGGCGGTAATATCCCCGCCTCCTACGGCGATATCCTTTCCGCTCAAATTGCCGGAATACCCGACGCCGCGTTTGCCCGTGAGGTTGGTATTTTCCGCCTCGAACACATAGGTCGCCGTTGCGCCCTCGGTATGCGCGACAATATATTCCGCGCCTGTTACGGGAGCGTTTTGCTCGTTGACCCTCAAAGTGAACGTAGCCCCGGCGGACGTGTAATTTTCCGCAGCGGCCACAATCCGGAACGAAAAGTCGCCCGAAACCGCAGGCACGCCGGTAATCGCGCCGTTCTCGAGAGCAAGCCCGTTGGGCAGGCTGTATCCGGATTGCAACGCATAGTTTATCGACGGGTTTCCCTGCGCCGCCGCAGTAGCGACCGAAACCGAATACGCTTGATTTTTGAAGCCGTCCGGAAGGGCGCGGCCGGTATAGGACACGCCGCCGAGATTGGTCACGGCGATCGTAAATTCAACCGCGGCCGGGGTGTAATTCTCGGCGGAGGCGGTTACAAAAAAATCGAATGTCCCCAACGTTTGCGGTATGCCGGCGATCGCCCCCGACGCGCTCAAAGTAAGCCCCGGCGGCAAGATTCCGTCCGTCACGGCGTACCGGATAACCGGATCCCCCGGAGCCTCGGCGGTACCGACCGACACCGCGCCGCCGCCGGCGGTTAAATACTCTGCGGTTATTTTCCCGTTCGGAAGCGCGGACGCCGAATAAGCGACGGATCCGAGATTGTCTATGCCGATAGTAAATTGGGCTATGCCGTCGGTATAGCCGGTCGCTTGGGCTCTAACGCTGAAAGAAAAGGTCCCCGCAACCGCAGGCGTTCCGCTTATCGTTCCCCCCTCGTTTAAGGAGAGGCCGCCGGGCAGGCCGCCGCTTGCCACTCTGTAAGCAAACTCGGGCCGGGGCGTTTCGGAAACCGAAGCCGAAGCCACCGAAGCCGTATACGGGGCGTTTACCGTCCCGTTCGGAAGCGCGGACGACGGATAAGCGATAAGCGACAGGGCGGAGACGGTTATCGTCCAGGTTTCCGCGACGCTCTCGCATCCGGCCGCGGCGGCCGTCACCGTAAAGGCCGTCTCGGGCAAAGCGGCCGCCGACGTATTGCCGGTGACCGTGCCGTCGGCATTCAAGGCAAGCCCTGCGGCCGTCAACGGATTTGCCCCCGTCACCGCATAGGTAATTTCGGGTTCGGGGGACGCGCCTAAAACCGAGGCCGTGGCGACCGTAAGGGCGTCGCCGTTATAAACGGTGTTTGTCCGAGCCGTGAGATTGCCCCCCTTGTAACGAATCGCCGAATCGACGGCGATTGTAAATACCGCGTCGGCGGAAAGATAATTGCCCTCGCGGTCTTGCGCCTGTACCGTAACCGTAAACAGCCCCTTCTCCGCAGGCGTCCCGCTGACCGCGCCGGATACGTTTCCTATGCTCAGCCACGACGGGCCGCTTGTTTTTGTATATCTGATCGCGGCGGCGGTCTCCGCGCCCTCGGGCGCGGTCGCCGCGCCGACATTTCCGCCCGTATAGGCCGTCCCCGCTTTTCCGGGCGTAAGTTCGGTTCCGTCCGTAGGCGCGGAGGGATTGTATAAAAGCGGCAACTTGGAAACCGCTATCGTAAATACCGCCGTGGCGGCGGTATAGCCCTCCCCCGCGCTCGCTATGGCCGTAAACCGAATCTCTCCCGCCGCCGACGCGTTGGGCGTGCCGGTGATTGTGCCGTCGGCGTTCAAAGCAAGCCCCGCCGCCGCCAACGGGTCCGCGCCGCTTTCGTTCATCGTCGCGTAAACGATGCCCGCGCTTCCGGACGCGGCGGCGGTGGCGACCGTGACGGTTTGTCCGCCGCCGGTTTTGTAAGGCATTCCCACATGCGCGTCCGCAAGCGGCCCGCCGCCGTATACAAGTTCCGGCAATGAAACGCTTATGACAAAAACCGCTTCCGCGCTTTCATAGCCGTCCGCGCCCGCTATGACCGTAAAGGAGTAAGAGCCGGATGCGCCGGGCTTGCCGCCGATTTGGCCGGCCTGATTCAATTCCAGCCCGGGCGGCAAAGCCGCGCCCGTTTTCAAGCCGTACCGAATGCCGTCCGCCCCCGTAGCGGAGGCGACGCTCGCCGCATAATCCGTACCCCTGATTCCGCCGGCGAGAATCGCGCCGCTGTACGAAATACGGGCTATGACTTCGAGCGTGAATTCCGCCTCGCCCGTATAGCCGCCGGCTTTTGCGTTTATTGTAAACGAATACTCGCCTTTGGCCGTCGGCACGCCGCCGATTTCCCCCTCCACGCTCAATTCAAGCCCGTCGGGCAGGCTGTCGCCTTTTTTCAAAGCGTACGTTATTTCGCCGTCGCCGCCGGCTCCGGCCGCCGTCGCGACGGAAACCTCGTAAGCCTTGCCTATCTCGGCCCGCTCCAAAGCCCCGCCCTCATACGCAAGTTTCTTTTTAGCGCACGCTTGGGCAAAAGGCGCAAGCAGCGCGACGCACAGCGTCATGCCGATTATTCCGAACAGTTTCTTTTTCATAGTTATATGCCGCCTCGATGTGCCGTTAGGCTTGTTGCGAAATTAAAACGCAAAACGATAGGCGAGGGTTAAAGCCTTATGCCTTGCGGAACGGTTTCGTTCGATCCGCCTTTGTTTTAAGGCTTCCCTGTTCCCGCAGAGAAAACCTCCCTGCGGGAACCGAAAGCCGCTTGCGTCCTCTGAAACGGTTAACCCGCGTCAGAATTGCTTTCTGACGACAAATACAAACGCGCAAGCCGTCAAACTGAACAGAGCCGCCGCTATTACGGAGCCGCTGCTTTTGCAACCCTTGCCGCTTTGGATCGAACCGTCAATCATAGCCTGTATTTGAGCCTCGGTCAAATTGCCGGCCATCGCCGCGTCTATAAGGCCTTTCGTCTCCGCGTCGTTCAGATAGCCGTTCGCATTGGCGGCAATAATCGTATTGACCTGCTCCGCCGTTTGGAAATTGGCAATCAACGTATCGATCTGCGACGAGGTCAAATATCCGGACGTAGAGGCGTCGATCAAGGCTTGCACCTGCGCGCCGTTCAGCAAGCCGGATACCGAAGCGTCGATCAAGGCTTGCACCTGCGCGCCGTTCAGCAAGCCGGATACCGAAGCGTCGATCAGGCCTTGTATTTCGCTTTCGCTTAACGCGGCGTCGATCCACTCGCCCGCCGCGCCGACTCTGTATTGGAGTATGCCGCCGTCGATTCTGAAATTGATTGTGTCGTCGGGAGCGGCGTTTACCACGACGGTATAGGTCGTATCGATGTTCGCCGTCCGGTTCGTGGATATGCCGTCCACGCGGTAGGTTACGGGAAGCCTTACCGTGACGGTATAGGTTCCGGCCGTAGTGGGAGTACCGGAGAGCGTGCCGTTATTGGCCATAGTAAGCCCGGGAACGCCGGCTCCTTGTACGGAGTAATTGCCGATACTCTGTATCGCGCCCAAATCTTCATACCGTCCGCCCGCCGTGAACTCGGCCTGAGAGAACTGCGTACTGAACGCCGCGCCCACGGTCGCGTTCAGCGCGGCGGCGGGAGTGAGGAAATCGGAAACCCTGACGGTAAGCGTATAATTGACCCTGTACCATCCGTCCCCGTAAACGGTTACGGTGACGTTCGTGTCCCCGACGTTCGCGGCGGTTGACCCGACCAGGCGGCCGGTCCTGTAATCGAGCGATAAGCCCGCGGGCAGCGCGCCGCCCGTTACGGCGTAATAATTTTCCGAAGAGCCGAACTCCGCCGCTTGCCCCGCGTCCAACGCCGCGGACAGCCGATGGTTGTTCGTGGCGGCGGTAGTCGGCAAGCCGTCCTTAACGTAATTAAAGTTCCTCTTTACCTCTACCGTTTTGTTGGTAACCGCCTTTCTGTCAAGGCCGTTATAGTTGCTGCTGGTGTTGGCGGCCATCCAAAGGGAACGCATTACGCTTGTGCGCGTCCAATACCACTGGTTGGGAGCGTCGATCTCCTCGCCCTCCGGTACTATCGTTATACTATTGTTGACGACCTTCCGGTTTTCCATGACCATGCCCTTGCCGTCGCGGCCCGCAGCGTCCCAGTACCCGCTCATAACGTTGGTTCCGCTGTAACTGCCGCCGGTGAGGGGCCCGCATACAAGGGTGCGCTGATTGAAGTTCGCGTAACCGGCGTAGTTTCCGTACCAATCGGTTATTATGTTGCCCTTGAAACCCCACTCGCCCGCCGCGATCTGCACGTTGGTCGCGTAATTAGAGGTATTCGCGGAAACCGCCAGCGCGCCGACAGCCATGATTCCGGTGCAGCCGCCGAATTTGATGGGGAACTCGTAGCCCTTAAAGTGGTTTTCACGGATGTTCTGCTCGTCCGCGAACTCCCAATCGTTGCTGTTGAGCGAGAGGAAGGCGAAGTGCTTCAAGTAGCAGTTGAGGCCCTTGGACTGCGCGCCGCCGACGACGGCGGCCGCGATAAGCCCGCCCTGCAACGCGTCCTGCGAATAATACTCGAAGTTCCGCCCTATGAAAGGCGAACGGTGCACCTGCACGCCCGGGCCGTACCATCCGTTGACGTTTGCGAATAGGCCTTCGTTGCCCACCAATCTGCCCTGCCCGCGCGCAAGTTCGACGTTCCAGGTGGCGGCTATATTGACTTCGCAAGCCCAAAAAGTACCGACGCGGCCGCCGCTGTTGCCGTAGGTTGTGCCCGCGCTTGTATTGGTCAGCCTGCGCCCGTCGTAATTCAACTGCGCCGGGCCGTCGTTATCCAACGCCATTCTCTTGCCGATGGAATCGATCTCCCGAGTGCGGAAGCCCATGTGCGTGAGGTATACTTTCATCTCGTCGTAGGTGAGTTGGTTGAGGAACAGTTCCCAAGCCTCCGCCGGAGTTTTCCCGTCAAACGCCGCCACGTCGGTATCCGCGCCGAGCGCGAGTACGCTTGTCGTATCGTCGAAATCGAGGCCCGGCATGTCTTTCAGTTGGATCGGGGCCGCGTCCACGCCGTAAGCCTCGGCGCGCTGCGTCCATCCGGCGGGAATATCCTCGACGGCTTTGTACCAAAGGTCGTCCGGGTCGTCGTCAAACTCGGTGTAGGGACGGCCTCGGAATTTGCTGCTCGTCATAAGGCCTTGGACGACCGCGCTGTAAAGGCGGTCGGGCCACGTAGGGAATTTGCCGACAAGGCCCGACGTGCCGGCATCCGTCGCGCGGGTCATAAGGACCATCGAACCCTCGTCAATCGCTAAATCCACGCTGTTCCACATGTTGTCCTCGGAAAGCGGCGTGTTATTGGCCGAATCGATATCGTTGTCGAGATCCGCCGTATGCGCGGCCAAAGTAACCGTCCGCTGTTCTATTAACTCGTGGGAATTCCTCTGCAATCTGAAATCGTAACTGCCCGCTTCTATCTCCCAGCCCTTCCAGCCGTTCGCGTTAGCGTCGTTGTAATCGAAAGAAGCGATGTCGCCCAATCTGACTTGCAGGGTAACGCGTTCCGTCTCGCCGGGCCTTAGCAACTTGGTCTTTGCGAAAGAAACGAGTTGAACCTCCGCCTTTTCTATTCCGCCGTCCGTATAAGGGGCGTGGACATAAAGTTCGACGACTTCCTTGCCCGCGACGTGGCCCGTGTTTTTAACGTCTACCTGTACGTCAATCATGGCGTCCAGCCCTTGCGCCGCGTTTACCGACGTTTCGATGTCGCTGGCCACGGTGACGAAACTTTGCTCGAACTCGGTATAGGAGAGGCCGTAGCCGAAGGGATACACGACGCCCGTGCTCCTGTTGTAATAAACGTCTCCTGTTTTGCTCGCGGGAATGTCGGCCTTAGCCAAATTATAACCGGGAATGTCTTCAAGCACGCCGTCCGCGGCGGCGGTTTCGTACCACTTGTACCCGAAGTAGATGCCTTCCTCATGCTCCATATTATTTTCGCGGTATGTAAGAATTTCATCGGCGACAGGGTGCGCGGCGTTAATCGCCGCCGCCGTATCGTATTCGTTGACGAAGTTGTACCAGGTGGGGTCGTTCGTGAAATCCGCGGCGAAAAGATCGACTAACCTGCCCGAAGGGTTGACCTCGCCGCTTAAAATCTCGGGTACCGCTTTAAGGCCGGACGCGCCGGGATAGCCCACCCACAATATAGCGTCGATATCCGGGTCGTCCTCCAATTCGGCCACCTCGAACGGGTTGGCGGTGTTGAGCAAATAAATAATGGGGGCGTGATATTGGGCTTTCATCGCTTTCATTTCGGCAAGCAAAGCCCTTTCGTTATCGTCAAGTTGCAGGTAATGCTCCGTTTTGTCCGCGTGCGTATCCAAATTTCTTGCCCACAGATTGCTTCCTTCTCCGGCGTGGCGGGCTATCGTGGCTATAAACGCGCCGTTGAAAGTCGCGTAACTGCTCCGTATGTTGGGGGTGGCGATGTTGCCCACGCCGATTTCAACCCTGGACGTCATGCTGCCGCCTATGCCGCCGGAAACGACTTCGATTTTATCGACGCTTTCGTATACGGCTTTTACCTCGGGGTTAAGGTTATACCCCGCCCTTGCGAATTCCTCGTCCATGGAAAGGAACGCGCCTACGCCCTGTCCCGAACCGGTGCCGCCGTAAATGATGCCGTACGGCATCGGGGCCCTTGCCATATTTGTGTTTTCCCGTATACTGGGAAGAGCGCAAACGTAGTTCACCGAACTGAACACGGTTATGTCCTTAACGTCTTTTGAAAGGGGCAAAGCGTTGTTCCGGTTTTTGAGCAGAACGATGCTTTCCTCCACAATCTTGACGTTATGCGCCGCGGCATACGCTTGCTCTTCCTCATACGAGCGAAAATCGGTATAGTACTTGCCTTTTGCGTCCGTCACGTCGAGAGCGTCCGCAAACGCGCGGCGCGGGGCGAAACCGATGCCGGCCAGCATACCGACTGCCATAACCGCGGCGATAACGCACGCGGCGAGGCGTTTGCCTGTCCTGTGTTTGTGAAAAGCCATATCCTTTAAATCCTCCTTGACGCCGATTTTTAGAGTTGTTGCGTCTTGGGTTATTTTAACACTATGGCCTCGCATAATTTTCCATAAATACACAATCCGTCGCAAAATCGACATAATCCGTCATGAAACGCCGTTTATTGGCGCGGCGCGCTTACGGCCGCCGACGGGCGCCGTTGCCGTTGTTGCCCACATAGGCGGCTAACGCCTGCAAAAAAGACGTTTTACGCGATCTGCTGACATTCAGCCCGGCCGAATCTAAAATCACCAGGCTTCCTTCCACGGCCTTTACGTGCGCTAAGTTGACTAAAAAACTGTTGTCGCTGCGAAAAAAGCCCCTGCCCGCCAGCCTGCTTTCTAAATCCTTCATCGTGGAAATCAGGTGGTATTCGCCGTCCTTCGTATGCACGGTCATCTTGTGCTTGAAACTTTCAATAAACAGGACGCGCGCCACGTCCATCTTGACGACGCCGTTTTCGGTGGGCAGTAAAATATACATATTGTCCTTGCAGCGTTTTATATGCTCTATCGACCGCTTTAATTGCTGCGAAAACGAAAAATACGACACCGGCTTCGGTAAAAAATCCAGCGCGCCCACCGAATACCCCTTTATCGCGTACTGCGCCATATGGGTGATAAAGATCAGCGCGACGTCGTTATCCATCCGGCGGATATACCGCGCCGCCGTTATGCCGTCGATACCTTTCATCCGTATGTCCAAAAAAATTATGTCGTAGTCCGGCCTGTAATCCGACGTTATTTCGTCCCCGTCCCAAAAACGGGCGACCTTAAAAACATCCCGGCTTTCCTTTTGGAAACGGGAAATATAGTCGCTTATCGTCTTTGCTTCCGCGTCGTCGTCTTCGACTACGGCAATTCTTACAACCATAGACCCTCCTACATCGGCAACCGCAAAAAATCAAGAGCAACTTTTACGCTCTCGTTTAACTAAAAATTATAATACAAATCAAGACAAAAAAACCGAATCCGGCACGAACCGTCGTTTCCCCTGCACAAACCGTCGTCAGGCTTGCGGCGAAATTAAAAGGCGAGCGGAATTGCGATGGCCTTTTAATTTCGCCGCAAGCCTGTTTTTATTCCCGGCTCCCGTATTCGGGGATTTCAGACCGCCCCCGCGGTACCGTTTTTCCATAAGCCGGCCTCTGCGGATCGGCGCATAGCCTCATCGTAGCGGCCCCGCGCCCAACGGAATCAGGACGCACAAAACAAACCAATTATCCTCGGTGCGCACGCTGACGTTGCCGCCGTACCTCTCCGCGGTCGACTTGATGCTTTTTATGCCGTAGCCGTGATTCCTTTTGTCGGGCTTGGTCGTGACGGGCAGGCCGTTTTCAAAGATGGGCTTGTCCTCCGAATAGTTCTCGAAACGCGCGATCATGAAACCGCTCCGCCTGTACAACGCCATCTTTATCAGCCTTTTATCGGGGTCGGGCTGTTTCCCCGCGCTCTCGACCGCATTGTCGAGCGCGTTGCCGAACACGGAGCAAATATCCATTACGTCCATAAAACCCAAAAGCGCGCCGTCCGCCACGCAGGAAAAATTGATCCCCTTTTCCACGCACAACCGCGCCTTGCCGGTCAAAACCACGTCCAGAACGCCGTTGCCGGTCTGCGTCTGCGCCTCGTAAACCTTTATCCCCCTCTCCAATTCGTCCAAATACGCGCCCTTCTTTTGGGGGTCGCCCTCCGCCCGAATGACGCTTATTTGATTTTTGAGATCGTGGTAGCGTCGGTTCAAAAAGTCGATGTTGTCCTTTGACGCGGTGTATTGCTCGTATTGCCGCATCAGCACGTTGCGTATCGAAGACAACTCGTTTTTGGCAAAAAGCCCCAGCCTTTGCTCCTGCTGCACGAACAGCAGGATAAGGCCGCAAAGATCGACCAGCGTCCTTATCCAAAAAATATCGACGGGGGAACTGCCGCTGATCGGCGAGTTTTCGGTAATAAAACTCATATTGCTGATCACAAACGCGGTCAGCGCGAGCGCGGCCGCGGAGGATACGTTGTGCCGCGTAATGCTCAACCGATTGTTGGCGGGGACATACCGCCGCTCCAAAAAATAGGCGGCGGCATAGACGGCAAGGTAAATCGCCGCTAAAAAGGCGGCTTGCGGCAAAATTTCGCTCGCGTCGGGGATGAAGCGCGCGCAGTAGTAATAAAACTGCCATTCCAGCGAAGCGGCGAACTCGGCCAAAACGAAAGCCCTCGCCATCCAAAAAACCGCTTCCCCCCATTTCAAGCGGCAGAAGCCCAAAATCATGAAGTACATAACGGCCATAGCCAACGCCATGTCGGGAATCCACAGCCACAGCGGCGCAAGGCCCGCCAGGTATTGAAAGCCGCAAAAAAAGCCCAACGCCGCGGCCGAAAGGAGCCACAGCCGCCAACCGTTAAACCTCTTTGGGAGCACGAGGATATAGGCCGTACAAGCGGCCCACTCCGCGATAGCGGTATATATGCGGGGAATGTTGGAAATATAATCGTTCATACCGAAATATACCCCCGCCCCGCGCGCTCCGTAAAGGCCGCTATAAACGCTTTCCCGCGCGGACGGCTGACCGCGAGAGCGTATTTGCCTACGGCTGCCTCGTTTCCCCTGACCGCCTTAACGCGGGCAAGATTGAGCAAACAGCGGTTGTTACAGCGGGAAAAGCCTTTTTCTTTCAGTTTGCCCTCCCAATTATTCATCGTGCCGCTCAGCCCATAGCCCGCGCCTTTGGTATGCGCGGTGATCCTATGCTTAAAGATTTCGATAAAAACTATCCTTGCCAACTCCAATTTTGCCACGCCGCCCTCGGTGGGAAACGCGACGAAATCCGCGCGGCCATGCTCCAAGCGTTCGATCGAACGCTTCAATTGCTGTGAAAACGCAAAATGCGGCACGGGCTTCAA
The DNA here is from genome assembly GCA_031263605.1 of Clostridiales bacterium. Classification (GTDB taxonomy): domain Bacteria; phylum Bacillota; class Clostridia; order Christensenellales; family DUVY01; genus BNZQ01. The sequence continues at coordinate 27,214 of JAISFM010000019.1, forward strand.
CAAAAAATCCAGCGCGTCCGCCGCATACCCTTTTAAGGCGTATTGCGCCATGTTCGTGACGAATCGCGCCAACGTCGTTCGCTGGCAATGGCCACCTTTTAAGACGTGTTGCGCCGTATTCGTGACGAATATCGAAATAACGGTTTTGTCCGATTTGCGGATACGCTCCGCCGTCTCCGTGCCGTACAAAATATTCCTTTGTATATCCGGCAGGATGATATCATAGGACGGCTTGTAATTCATTACAATATCCGTTCCGTCCGAAAACCGCGCCCTGCCAAACGCCGCGCCGCTGTCGGCGGCGTATCTGTCTATATATTGCCGCAAGGCCTCCGCGTCCCGACCGTCGTCCTCGACTATCGCTATCCTGATCACTTCGCTATTTTCTCCCGTTTATCTGTTTTTCATTGAATCTTCTTTTTTGCGGAAAAGCAGGCTTTTCCGCAAAAAACGCAAGGGGTACCCCTTGCGT
>JAISFM010000053.1 GCA_031263605.1 Clostridiales bacterium
GAAGCGAAGATCTACCGCGAGGAAAAGATAGTAAAGAAAGTGTTCAATATTATCTCGGCGGCGACGATGGACTACGAATATATTACGGACGAATGCGTAGAGATTTATCTCAAAAAAAGCCCGATACCCGCGTGGGACATAGCGAGATCCATCGACGACGAAAGAGAATGGCTTGCAAAAATCAAAGATATGTTTCTGCGTAAGGACAAGGAATTGAAAGCGGGCAAGGTTAGCGATTGGGTTTGATACGCCCCCACCGGGACGGGCGGCGCGGGACGGCGTCACACACGGCAGCCAACTGATCAACGATTCGTTCTCCGCCGTCGCCCCGCGCGGTGAACGGCGAGAACGAAACAACGGGAGTAATATTTGTAAAAAACAGGGCGTTTGCGGCGCGGGGGCGGCGGTTTGGTATTTATATCGGCCGCGATTTTCCCGTGCCGTACAATCAAAAGAATCGGTAAAAAACGCCCCAAAACGGGGGCTAAAAACAGGAGCGGGGGAAAAGGTTGCCGCCGTATTGTGATAAGTATTTTAAAGAACTGATACAATCGTCCAAAGCAAAAGTTAATGCTTAGCGAATAAAATTCATATAAAGGTTGTAGTGAAGGCAAGCCCGAACAAATGGGCTTGCTTTTATTTAAAGCAGGAATACAGGACGGGATCCGGTACGGTTCCCCGTCCTGTGCAAGGGGAGGAAAGTCTATGAACGCTAAACGGCACAAGAAATTCACCGGAAGGCCGGATAACGGTAGCGACAGGACAATGTTTATCATAAACGAGTTTTACACCGGCACGAAGACTTTGAAAGAGAAACTTCTCAACATTATGATAACAAAAATAAATGATGAAGGGAAGGGCAAAAGGGCGGTATGAAAAAGGCGAAAAGACGCTGGACTCGTTTCGGAAAAGATGGTATAATGATTTCATCATTTTTATATTGTTTTGTTTGTTGTTTGGGAGGTAAAAAATGAAACAACAAAACAAGATGACGGCGCTGTATTGCAGGCTTTCGAGGGACGACGAATTATACGGGGACAGTTCGAGCATAACGACGCAAAAAGCGATGCTTGCGCAATACGCGAAACAAAACAATTTCCAAAACACAGGCTATTATGCGGACGACGGATATTCGGGGACGTCATTCAACAGGCCGGACTTTCAGAGATTGGTAGGCGACGTCGAAAAAGGTTTGGTCGGCACGGTAATCGTAAAGGACCTGTCGAGGCTTGGCAGGGAATACTTGCAAACGGGGATTTATTTAGAAAACTTTTTCCCTGACAACGGTGTAAGGTTTATAGCGATTGACGACAACGTGGACTCGGCAAAAGGGACGAATGAGTTTGTGCCTTTCCGGAACATCATTAACGAATGGTACGCCCGCGACATCAGCAAGAAGAACAAATCGGCTTACCGGACGAAAGCGTTGAAAGGTGAGTTTATCGGCTCGTACGCCCCTTACGGGTATAAGAAAAACCCCGAGGACAGGCATAAACTGATTATTCACGAGGAAACGGGCCCTATCGTTAAAACGATGTTTGAAATGGCCGCCGCCGGGAAATCCACGTACTTGATAGCGAAATTCTTGAAGGGAGAAAGAATCAAAATCCCGAGGATGAAAGTTATCGAGGAGCAGAATACTTGGCATTCGGAAAGCGTGATGCGGTACCCCTATGATTGGCAGCCGATAACCGTAAGGAACATACTGCTAAACAGGGTTTACATAGGGCATATGGTAAGCCAGAAATCCTGCTCGAAATCCTATAAGAACCGAAAGTTGATAGCAAGGCCGAAAGAGGAATGGGTCGAAGTCAAAAACACGCACGAGCCGATAGTAGACGAGGAGACATTCAATCTCGCGCAAAAGGAATTGAGCATTAAACGGCGGGCGCGCGGCGACAAGATGGAGAATCTTTTTGTCGGGCGGGTCAAATGCGCGGACTGCGGGAAGTCCTTGAATTTAAGCAGGGCGAAGAGTCATACAAGTTTTGCTTGCGCGACGTATGTAAGGCACGGCAAAGAGGCTTGCACAATGCATCATATCAATTATAGGGATGTGTACGAAGCCGTGTTAAACTCGATAAGGATTAAATCCGAGCAGATCCGTTCCGACACGCAATTCTTTTTCGACGGCATGAGGGATGTTTTTTGCAAGAACGCGGACATCGAGAAAACGCAGAAGGAAAAAAGCATTGCAAGGACCGAGAGGCGGATAGGCGAAATCAACGCAATCATCAAAAAACTCTACGAGGATAACTGCATAGGCAAAATATCCGACGAAAGGTTTATGATACTCGGCGGTGAATACGAAGCCGAGCAAAAGGGTTTGAGGGAGCAGTTGATTGCGGACAAAAAAGAGTATGCGGCGATTGCGGAAAAGAGCGATAACATAAGCAAGTTTGTATCGATAATAGAAAAATACAAAGACTTGCAAAATTTAGACGAAACCGTTGTTATCGAACTTCTTGATAAGGTTGTCGTATACGAGCATGAGAAAGCCAACGGCAAGACAATACAAAAGATTGACATCTATTATAATTTTATAGGCATAGCCTAATACCCCTATCTGTATTATCCGCAATTTATATATAAAGAGGTTTGTTAACACGGTTTTATAATTTTATCATTTAGGTATTCTTACGTAACACTTCGTCGGATTAAACGAGATAGAGCCGGTGTCAAGGGCTTTTTGGAACGCGCCGCCGAGCAGGACGGCGAGTTTCTTTTGAGCGTTCGGGGTATCCTCGAAACGGTTGATAAAGATTTGAAGTTCGCCCGTGCCGTACCCGTCAAGGGGCTTGTCGGGCAAATGCGGCTTGATGTTCTTTTCGATGCGGTTGAGGTTTCCGGCGTAAACGGCGGGCTTTGGAATTTGCGGCGGTAAATGCCAGGTAATCGGATAGCCATGTGTAGAGCGTGGGGGGCTGTTTCGGGGGCGTATGTCCCGAAAGGGCAGAGGCAAGGTTGTGATGAGGTTTTCAATCACGTGGGTTAAATTCAAAATAGCGGTTAAAATCGGGGGCTCGTTCATAAAAAGGACATTCGGATTTGTTCGGGGGTTTCGTAGACCCATGTATTGGGCTCCGATAGGTGGGGTGAGCACGTCACGGAGCGCGAGGGATTAACAAGCACTCCTCCGCGCTCCGTGACGTGCTCACCCCACCCGACAGAGCCGTGTGTGTAATATACGTCGGTAACTTTGCCGAATACCATTCTCGCCGCCGCGCCCGGAATGGACGGCGCGAAAACAATCGGCATTGCGTCCGCCGGAAACTGCGCTGTGAACGCTGCTATCGCCCGCCGCAGAGCGGCCGCCCGCCGAGCCGGAAATATTACCAGCCGCCGATGTCGGCGATGCGCCCGCCGCGCAAGCGGCCGACAACTATGCGCGGCACTGCGGCATACACGACCGTACCGAGACGGCAGAAAAGTTCCGCGTTGTCGCGCCGATGGAAAGCATCTTTTGCCGCGCCAAAACAAGCGCAAAAAAGATAATATACACTTTATATAAGATTGTCCGTTAAAATCGCCAAAAATTTGTTAGAAACGTTTGACTAATTGTCATATTTAGTTGCTTTTTTTTCTTATATAGTATAAAATATGTATCGTCGCTTTCGTAATGCGTATTTTGCGGTACCTCTCGCCCGATATCAAAGGTCCGCCTATCGGCGGCCGCTTGCATCGGACTTCGGGCAATTAAAATATTCAAGCGTCGTTGCAAGGATACAATACGCTGATGTAGCTCAGCCGGTAGAGCAATTGATTCGTAATCAATAGGTCGGGAGTCCGAATCTCCCCATCAGCTCCAACAAAATTGAATATGGACAAGATCGGTTTCTTTTTTGCTCATCGCAGGTTTTTCTTTGCGCGCATACCCGCTTGACAACCCTGCGGCCAAGAAAAAAGAGTGATTTCAATAGCGGGATTGTGTAACGGTAGCACATGCGGCTCTGACCCGCACAGTCAAGGTTCGAACCCTTGTCCCGCTGCGCCACTATAGTCTAGCGGTTAGGACGTCGCCCTCTCACGGCGAAGACAGGGGTTCGATTCCCCTTAGTGGTACCATAAACACGGAACGACAGCAAACGTTGTTCCGTGTTTGCTTTTGTCCGAAGGCTTGCTTGTTTGCGTTCGTTATCGTTCAAAGCGGGCTTTTTACTCGTCTTTGCTTGTTCAAACAATAGACTTGTAGCGGAATTAACTTGCGGCGGCCTTGCGCGTCTTTGTTTGTCGCAAAAATCCATCGCAATTCCGCTCGCCTTTTAATTCCGCTACAAACCTAATGCGGCGAGTTGTTCCTTGACCCCTTGTGTGCGCTCGCTGTAAATCTCGCCGTCATCTCGCGCCGTGCCCGCTGTTTGTAAGAGTTGCCCCAATCTGTCATCGACCTCATTCAACAACTCATAAAATATCCGCACAGAAGCGGGCGTGTCCGCATAAAAAGCAACCCGTTTGATTTGCTTTTTTTTTGCGCTTGTGATATACTGATATACAATAAAACTACGCAAGGACATTGCGCATATTTTCGGAGGTTCCAACACTATGGCAAAGATCTATCATCAAAAAGAAATCGACATGAAATCCGTGGACGCTTTAAAGAAAAAGACGATCGCGATTATCGGCTACGGCAGCCAAGGCCACGCCCACGCGCTGAACTTAAAGGAAAGCGGTTTCAAGGTCATTATCGGCCTGTACGCGGGCGCGCCGTCGTGGGCGCGGGCGGAAAAAGCGGGGTTCAAGGTCTATGCCGCCGCCGAAGCCGCCAAAGCCGCCGACGTGGTCATGATTTTGATCAACGACGAAAAACAGGCGAAACTCTATCGGGAAAGCATCGCGCCCGCTCTAACATCGGGCAAAGCCCTCGCGTTCGCCCACGGCTTCAATATCCATTACTTACAGATCGTCCCGCCGAAAGACGTCGACGTGTTCATGGTCGCGCCGAAAGGGCCCGGCCACACCGTCCGTTCCGAATACGTTGAGGGCAAAGGCGTGCCGTGCCTTTTCGCGGTCTATCAGGACTTCACGGGCAAGGCGCGGGAGATTGCGTTGGCGTACGCCTACGGTATCGGCGGCGCGCGGGCGGGCGTCCTCGAAACGACGTTCGAGTGCGAGACCGAAACTGATTTGTTCGGCGAGCAGGCCGTATTGTGCGGCGGGGTGACCGCCCTGATGCGCGCGGGCTTCGAGACGCTGGTCGAGGCGGGGTACGATCCGCAGAACGCCTATTTCGAGTGCGTTCACGAAATGAAGTTGATTGTGGACATGATTTACCGCGGCGGCTTGTCGCTTATGCGGTATTCGATATCCGACACCGCCGAGTACGGCGACTACATGACGGGCAGCAGGATCATCACCGACGAGACCAAAAAGGAAATGAAGAAGATTCTCGCCGAGGTTCAGGACGGCACGTTCGCCTCGAAATGGATTGCGGAGAACAACAACGGCCGCGCGTTCTTTCAGGCTACCCGCCGCCGCGAGCAAAAGCAATTGCTTGAAACCGTCGGCGCGGAGTTGCGCAAGATGTATACGTGGGATAAGCCGGTGGAATAAATTGAG
>JAISFM010000111.1 GCA_031263605.1 Clostridiales bacterium
GCGGAACGGCGACGCCAATTTGTTCTTTACGATTTTGGCGCGCGTCTTGTTGCCGACGACTTCGCCGCTCTCCTTAATCGGCTCGCCCTTGCGAATGTCGATCCGAACGCTCGAATAGAATTTTAACGCTTTGCCGCCCGGCGTGGTTTCGGGGTTGCCGAACATGACGCCGATCTTTTCGCGCAGTTGATTGATAAAGATCACGCACGTTTTGGTGCGGTTGACTATCGCGGTCAGTTTGCGCAGGGCTTGGCTCATCAGGCGCGCTTGCTGCCCGACATGGCTCTGCCCCATCTCGCCCTCGATTTCGGTTTTCGGCGTGAGCGCGGCCACAGAATCGATAACGATTATGTCCAACGCGCCGCTGGTGACCAGTTTTTCGCAGATGTCCAACGCCTGCTCGCCGTTGTCAGGCTGAGACACGAGCAACTCGGCGATGTCCACGCCCAAAGCCTTCGCGTAAATCGGGTCGAGGGCGTGTTCCGCGTCAATGAACGCCGCCGTGCCTCCCGCCTTTTGCGCCTCGGCGATGATGTGCAGGGTAACGGTGGTTTTCCCGCTGGACTCGGGGCCGTAGATTTCCACAATCCTGCCGCGCGGCACGCCGCCGATCCCCAGCGCGATGTCGATACCGGGGCAGCCCGTGGAAATCGCGTCCACGCTTTTGACGAAGTTGTCGGTCAACTTCATAATGCTGCCCTTGCCGTACTGTTTTTCAATCTTAGTGATGATTTCGGTCAAACTTTTGAGTTTCTCGTCCTCGTCGGTGATTTGCCGAATGACCTTTTTTTCTGCTTTTTCCGCCATTGTATGTACTTCCTTTTATCTTTTTTTCTTTTTATTTTTTTTGCGAGAAAACTTTTTGCAAAAAGAAGTGTCACTTCGAGTTTTCTCGCGCTCTGTCCAAAAACTACCCGCTATTCAGAATTTTAACATCGGATATTTGCCGTCCGCAAAATCAAGCGCGCTAAAATCCCAAATCTCCGTACTCCATTTGAGTGTGTCCGTATAGAATGATTGAGTATCAAACTCCGCCTGTCCCGTATAACGGGAGCAATTCGTAATCGTACCGTGAGCCGACCCAACCAAAGAATCCCTATTTGTCACCGCAAAACAATTTGTCAACGACCCGCCGTTCATATTCCCGACCAATCCGCCCGCGCCGAGATCCCCCGACGCGGACGCGATAACAGTACCCGTCGCGTAACAATTATACGCTTTGCCGCTATCGCTGTAAGTTCCGCCGTAACTGTCGGTACGGCCGATTAAGCCTCCCGCGAACGAATCGGTATTGTCAGTCGCCGTTACGTCGCCTGTCGCATAACAATCGGATATTGACCCGCCGTTTGTATCGCCTACCAATCCGCCGGCATAGACATACGAAGATGAAGAAACCGTTACGTTTCCCGTCGCATAACATTTATTTATTGTGCCTTTCGAGCCTCCGCCCTCACTGTAATTCTTTCCCGCCAAACCGCCGACATCGGCTGTACCGGCAGAGGTTACGCTTATATTGTTTGCGGCATAACTATTCGATATATCGCCCCAATTATGACCCGCCAAACCGCCGACATATTTGTCCGAATTTGAAACCGTTATGCTTCCGTCGGCCGAACAGTCAGCCACTGTTCCCCGATTGTCTCCGACCAAGCCGCCGACGTATTGAACGCCTAAACTTGAAACCGTTATGTTTCCGTCGGCCGAACAGTTAGCCACTGTTCCCCGATTGTCTCCGACCAAGCCGCCTATATATGTAGCGGACAGAGTAATGTTGATTGTAAGGTTTTCAACGTCAAGATTCTTGATAACCCCTTGATTATATCCAAACAAGCCGGAATATGCATGTGAGGAAGGAATTTGGAAATTACTTATCTTATATCCGTCGCCGTCAAAATTCCCGTCAAAATAATTTGTATTATCCCCTATCGGCGTCCACTCCGCGCCGCTCAAATCGATATTTGTCGTCAAAGTAACGTATGTGTCGGTATACGTTTGCCCGCCGTTTACCTGCTGCGCAAAGGATATGAACTCTTCCTTTGTGTTTATAGTATAAGACGGCGCCCATCGAGCGACGGCCACGACATCGTTTCTCCAAATAAATTTCGTGTCGCGGTCTATTGCCGCTCCCGTATCCTTGTTTTTCCACCCGTGAAAAACATACCCCGTTTTTGTCGGCTCGGGCAATTCCCCGACATTCTCGTTATATTGCGCGTTCAGCGAGGCAACGGCGTTGCCGCCCGTCGCGCCGTCATAATCGAAAAGCAGGTTGTATGAGAAGTCGGGGGCATAATATTCAAAAACAAATCCGGTCCCGTCGGTTACGAAACCTAAACTGAATATACCGTTTTCAAGCGTGACATATGAAAATGTGCTTTTCAATATTTCGTCCGAAAAGATAATATTTTTGCCGTCTAATCTATAATTTGCCGGATTAAATAATTCCAAAACGGTTCCGGTAAAAGTGATCGAGTCCGCGCTGATTTCTGCCGTCTTGCCGTACATGCTTATCGCCGAATCATACTGCTGTTGTTGCGCGTCAGTCATTTCGTTAGGGTCGATAAATATCTCGTTTGCAACATTGCTTTTTATCGTAATGCCTTTCAATGTATATGCTGCAAAAATATTTGAAATCCATTTTGCGTATAACGTATAATCCTTATCTAACGCAAGCGGAAAAGCGGCTTTATTATTCAATGCGGAATCATAGTACCAGCCGTCGAATGTATAACCTTGTTTTGTCGGGTTAGTCGGCTTTTGAATTTTTTCCCCCTCATTTTTTGTTATAGAGGAAGTTTCGGTACCGCCGTTGCCGTTGAATATGACGGTATATGTTGCGCCCTCATTCCCGCCGCCTTTATTCCCGCCGTCGTTGCCGCACGCCGCCGCAAACGCCAAAACGCAAACGAGTACTATTGATAAAAGTTTTTTTATTTTCATTATCTTAATAATATCATAATTTTGCCGGAATAGTCAATCATTTTTACCGTCTTTTGCCGTCCGCGGTCGTTTTTGGGTACGGCGGCGGAAACGCGCGGGACGGGTTGGGAAATTTCCGCGCTCACCTTGATAAGAAACAACCGAACGCAGTCCGCGTCAACGCCGCTCTGCGCGCGCTCCCGCTAAATGAGTTCCGTCAGCAGTATCAACGCTTCCAACGCGCCGCTGCGCATGATGTTCTCGCGGCCGCCGGAGAATTGATATTTATAGATATGCAGTTTGTTCCGGTCGCCGACGGCGATACAGCAATGCCCGATCAAGCCCTCGTCGGGCGCGGACGGCCCCGCGTAGCCCGTCGTGGCGATCACGAGGTCGGCGCAAGGGTCGGACAGCAAGCCGACGGCCATTTCATAGGCGGCCTCCACACTGACGGCCGTGTGGCGTTTGACCGTGTCGGGCTTGACCCCCAAACGGTTGCATTTGGCGGCGTCCGCGTAAGCGACGACCCCCTCGTAAAAGAACGCGCTCGCGCCCGGCAAAGCAATCAACAACGAGGCGATCAGCCCGCCCGTAAAGGATTCGGCGACGGACAACTTCCGCCCCGTGCTCGCAAGGCGGGAAAAAGCGTTATAGACCAATTCGGATTCCTCCGCTTTGGTGCGTTTTTTTATAGGAGCAACTTTCATATTTATAGCCCGCCGTTAGGGGGATTGAGAAGTGAGAATTGAGAATTGAGAATTGAGAAGTTAAGGTCGAATTTGCGTAAAACGGGTTCGTCGGCGGGAATGAAACATACGGCATACTAAAAGTTATTTCTTGCGTCAGCATCCGACACTTCTCAATTTTCAATTCTCAATTCTCAATTCCCTTGTCCTCCCTGAACACTTCCCTGTTCTTCACGATATAGTGTACGCCGGAAACCAACGTGAGCAGTACGGCGGCGGCAAGCAGGCAAAAGCCGATCCATTGGAACGTGCCGTAGGTGATGAACAATGAGCCGTCCGGCACAACGTTCCCGCCGCCGGATTTTCTTATCATCCAATCCAACGGCTTTGCGACGAGCATGGCCGTGAGCGCAACCAGCGTGACCGCCGTTTTCACTTTGCCGATTTTGTCGGCGGCGATGACCTTTCCGCGCGTCGCGGCGACTTGGCGCAACGCGCTGACCGCGAACTCCCGCCCGATGATGACCGTGACGAAAATCACGCCCCACATCGGGGGGATTAAAGCGTATCCCAAAACCAAAAACAGCGCGGCGGCGACAAGGACTTTATCGGCGATCGGGTCGAGGAACTTGCCCATGTCGGTGACCATGTTGTATTTACGCGCTATATGCCCGTCCAAAAAGTCCGTTACCGACGCGAGGACGAACAAGCCCGCCGACACATAGACCAACCAATCGGTGTACTCCCGCAGCATGAACGCCGCCAGAAAGAACGGAATCAAAACGATTCGGATTAATGTTATCTTGTTCGGTAAATTCATTATCTTTGTTCCTTTGAAGGCCGCCGCCCTTGCGCTCTGTATACTGTCGTTTTCTTTGTTTTGCTATGCCCGACAGCCCTTGCCCTTTACTTACCGGAGTGTACGGCATGTCATTAGACTTGTTGCGGGGAGGACGCATAAAGCGTCCGACGCGGCAATCTCTATATAAAAAGGCGCGTTTCGTGTTTTGTAGAGATTGTCGCGCCGCGCGATCTGCGCTCCTCGCAATGACACGCGGGGCGTTCGCGCCCCTCGCAATAGACTTGTTGCGCGGGGCGTTCCCCTGTCCGGTAGAGATTGCCGCGTCGCGCTTCGCGCTCCTCGCAATGACAAACGGGGCGTTTCGCGCTCCTCGCAATGACCCATAGCAACGCTATTTGTATGCTCCCTTACTTCTCAATTTTCAATTCGTCTATATAGTCCTTGTCCTTTACTTCTCAATTCTCAATTCGCACTTCTCAATTCGCCTACTAAATCGTACCCTCTAACGCCCGTAATCCTCACATCATAAAACCCGCCCCTCTCGAACCCGCTGCCCTTTAAATAGACAAAGGTGTCGATTTCGGGCGCGTCGGATTCCGCGCGGCCGACGGCGCGGCCGCGCTCGGCCCCGTCGCAAAGAAATCTGACCGTCCGCCCGATACGGCGTTTATGGTTTTCAAGCGCAATCCCTTGCTGTAAAAGTTGGGCGGCGCGCAATCGTTCCCGTATGACTTTCGCCGGAACCTGATCGGGGAAAGCGGCGGCCGGCGTGCCCGCTTCGCGCGAATAGGCGAAAAAACCGGCGTTGTCCAATCGGCAGTCCCGCAAAAACGCCGACAATTCCTCAAATTCCGCGCCCGTCTCGCCCGGAAAGCCCACGATAAAGGTCGAACGGATTGAAATGTTTTCGTCCGCCGCGCGGATGCTTTCAATCAAACGCCGCGCGGCCGCGCCGCCCGTCCGCCGCCCCATCGATTTCAAAACCCGATCGGACGCGTGCTGCAAGGGAATATCGGCGTATTTGGCGATCTTTGGGTTTTGGGCGATTTGCCGGATCAATTCGGACCCGACAAATTCGGGATAGAGGTACATCAACCGTATCCATTCGATTCCGGAAATCCCCGACAGCGCGTCCAATAATTTCAGAAAGCCCGCCGGTTCGCCCCTGTCCGTCCCGTACCGCGCCGTGTCCTGCGCGACGAGAATCAATTCCTTGACCCCGCCGTCCGCCAAACCCTTGGCCTCGTCCGTCAACGCTTTAAAATCAAACGAGCGGTAGCCGCCCTTGATGCGCGGGATCGTGCAGTATGTGCACCGGTTGCCGCACCCTTCCGCAATTTTCAAATAGGCGTAGTGCGTCGGGGTAGTCAATACCCGCGCGGGAGCGGGAACGGGAGCGGAATTGAGAATTGAGAATTGAGAATTGAGAAGTTCGGATTTTGTTTGTTCGGCTCGTCGGCGAGGGTTGTCGATCCGTTCCGTTGTTTCCGGTGGCCCGAAGTTTTCTATCCGTTCCGGCGTTTTCGATTGCCCGAAGTTGTCGAAGCGTTCTCCCGTTTCCAGACGTTTCAGTATTTCCCCGATCGAGCCGTAAGCGTCCGCGCCGATAAACGCGTCCGCTTCGGGCAATTCGGCGGCCAGTCCGCGCGTATAGAGTTGGGGCAAACAGCCGCTCACGATTAAATACCGCAAGCGTCCCGATTTTTTATAGGCGGCCATTTCCAAAATAGCGTCCACGGATTCGCGCCGCGCGCGGGAAATAAAGGCGCAAGTATTGACGACAATCGCGTCCGCCTCCGCCGGGTCGGGGGTAATCCCGTGCCCCGCCTCGGCCAACGCGCCCAATATCCTTTCGGTATCCACGCGGTTTTTATCGCAGCCGAGCGACACCATGCCCACTAACACTTTCTGTATTCCTCTGTCATCTTATATCCAATCCGGCGTTGATAGCGGGGGAGCGCGGCGCGGCAATCTCTGCCAAACACGATACGCGCCTTTTTATATAGAGATTGCTTCGTCGCGCTTCGCGCTCCTCGCAATGACAAACGGGGCGTTCGTTCTCCTCGCAATGACACGCGGGGCGTTCGCGATTTTCGCAATGACCTACCGTCAACGCGCCTTCGCCGTCATTCGACTTGTTGCGAAATTAAAAGGCGAGCGGAAGCGCGATGGGTTTTTGCGGCAAACCTAATGACAGAGGGCAGCGCGTTCGGAATGAGAGAGGAAAGCGCGGGGCGTTCCTCTGTTCGGTAGAGATTGCTTCGTCGCGCTTCGCGCTCCTCGCAATGACAAACGGGACGTTCGCGCTCCCCGCAATTTCGCTACAAGTCTATTGCCCGAAAATCGAACGCCACTCGTCCATCGTAAGAAACACCTGCCGCGGCTTGCTGCCCTCGAAAGGCGATATATACTTGCGCAACTCCATTTGGTCTATAAGGCGCGCCGCGCGGGCGTACCCCACGCAGAACCGCCGCTGTACCATGGAAATCGACGCCTGCCCGTTCTCGATGACCAATTTGACGGCCTCGCCGAGCAGCGGGTCTTCGTCGGCGGCTTCGGCGTCGTCCGGCGCGGGCTCGCCCGCATCCGGCCCTTTGACCGAGTTGATCATTTGCGAAACCGATTCGTCGTAGACGCAAGGGTTGTTGTCGCGCACATATTCCAAAATCGCGTTAACCTCGTCGCCGGTCACATACGCGCCTTGAATGCGTTTCGGCTCCGGCGCTTCCATCGGCGCATACAGCATGTCGCCGCGCCCCAGTAATTTATCCGCGCCGCCCTGATCCAAAATCGTTTTGGAGTCCATGAAGTTTGTGACGGCGAACGCGATACGGCTGGGCAGGTTGGCTTTAATCGTGCCGGTGATGACGTCCACCGAGGGGCGTTGCGTCGCCAAAACGAGATGAATGCCGGCCGCGCGCGCCTTTTGCGCCAAATTGCGGATACGGTCCTCGACCCCGCGTTTGTCCGACAGCATGAGGTCGGCCAACTCGTCCACAATGATGACGATATAGGGGATCTTGGCCTCCTGCCCGCTTTTCACCGCGTCGCAAGCGTTGTAATCGCCGACGTTGCGCACGCGCAGGGAATTGAACAGCATGTAACGCCGCTCCATTTCGTTGATCGCCCAGTTGAACGCGTTGACCGCTTTCTCGCAATCGGTAACGACCTCGGGCAGCATGAGGTGCGGCAGCCCCGCGTAGTTGGAAAACTCCACGTGCTTGGGGTCGATCAAAATCAAGCGCAAGTCGTCGGGCGAAGTTTTGTAAATCATGCTGACGATCAGGGAGTTTAGGCAAGCGGATTTGCCGCTGCCCGTCGCGCCCGCGATCAGCAGGTGCGGCATTTTGGCCAGATTGCACACGATCATGTCGCCGCCGATGTCCTTGCCCAGCGCGAACGTCAAGGGCGCGGGCGCGGAAACGTATTCCTTGCTCTCCAAAATTTCTTTCAAGCCGACCGTCGCGATCGTGTCGTTGGGCACCTCGATGCCCACCGCCGTCTTGCCGGGGATCGGGGTCTCGATGCGCACCCCGCGGCGCGACGCGAGGCGGTAGGACAAATCCTGCTCGAACGGCTCGATGCGCTTGACCGAAATGCCGGGCGGCATCTGCAATTCGTAACGCGTCACCGCGGGGCCGCGCGTCACTTGAATGACCTTGGCGGGCACCTTAAATTCCTCTAACGTTGTTTCGATGAGTTCCGCCTTGCTTTGGAAATCGTCGTCGCCGGGGTCGTCGCTGACGGTGGACAGCAAATCGAGGGGCGGCGGCGTGTACCTGACCGGCTGTTTTAGCGGCTTGGGGCGTTCCACGCGCTCCCGGCTCGCGCTCTCGGCGTATTCGTCCAATCCGAATTGGTTTTCGGGTTTCAAGCGGGAAACCCGCGCGGGCGGCGGTTTGACGGCCCGCGTCTCGAACCCGCTTTCCGGTTGAGCCTCGGGCACGCCGGACAACGCCGCGTCGATCCGGCGGATTTTGTCCTCGAACTCCTCGCGCGGCGACTTCTCGGGGCGCAGGGTCTCGTAATAGCCCGTTGTGTCGCCTCCCGCGAAACCGGCCAGCGGCCCGATCTCTTTCTCTTGTTCCTCCGGTTCGTCGAACGCTTTGCCGAACGCGTCGCCGAACGCGCGGCTCTCCGGCCGCCCGCCTATCCTCTCGCTCGTTTGATCGCTTAAAATACTGTCCGGCACGCGGTTTTCGGGCACGGCGAAGGTTTCGGCTTCCGTCGTTTCGCCCCCGCCGTCCTCCGCGTCCTCGGTGAACACCGCCCGAGGGGCGGTGAAAATTTCCTCCGCGTCGGGTTCGCCCCGCGTCAAGAAGTCCCCGCGCCCGTCCGCGAAAGGTTCCTCGAACCCGTCCGATTCGTCGGGCGCGCCGCCGTAAATTTTGGGGTCCAAGCGCGGCGTGGGGGCAGCGGGCGCATCGAACGAAAAAGGCCTGTACGGGTCGGTGTTCAAGCCCTGCCGAAACGTCCCGTCCGACTCGTTGAACGTCCGCGCGGGCGACGGTTCCGCGCCCCCGTAACCGTCGCCAACCGCGGGCATTGCCGCCGCGGCGGGCTTTAAGGAACTTAAAAAAGAGGTTTCGGGCTCGATTTTGCGCGGCGTTAATTTCCGCGCGAACGGCTCCGGTTTCACGGGTGCGG
>JAISFM010000286.1 GCA_031263605.1 Clostridiales bacterium
GTGCACTGTGGCCTATAATTTCGCCGTACCTGTAATTTCGCTTGACTTTTATTTATTTATGTCTTATAATTTTGATACTTATATACTATATATAAGTATATCGTTTCAAATAAAAGGAGTTGACCTATGACTTTCGTGTACATCGGCATTGGCGTCCTCGGCTTTTTGATACTGTTTGCTTTGATTTCCTATGTAAAGGCCCCGCCGGATACGGCGTTCATCATTTCCGGCCCGATCAAGCAGCGGATTTTAATCGGCAAATCCGGCTTTCGGATCCCGTTTATCGAGCGGCTGGACAAAATCCCGCTGAATATCATGACGGTGGACATCAAAACCAGTTCGCCCGTCCCCACCTCCGAGTTCATCAATATCAACATCGACGGCGTGGCGAACATCAAAATCTCATCCAACCACGACCAGTTGCGGAAAGCCGCGCAGATCTTCCTGCAAGAGAAAATCGCGGGCATCAATAAAATCGCGCGCGAGGTGCTCGAAGGCAACATGCGCGAAATCATCGGGCAGATGAAACTGACGGAACTCGTCCACAACCGCGACGCGTTCGCGGACAAGGTGAAAACGTCCGCCGATACGGACATGCAGAAAATGGGGTTGGAGGTCATCAACATCACCATTCAGAACTTCACCGACAACGACAGCGTGATCGTGAATCTGGGTATCGACAACATCTCGCAGATCCAAAAATCGGCGGCGATCGCCAAGGCCGAGGCGGACAAAGAGGTGAAAATCGCCCTCGCGATAGCGGCGGAGGCGGCGAACAAAATCCAAATCGAATCGAAGAACAAAATGGCGGAGCAGGACAACTCCCTGCGGCTCAAACAGGCCGCCCTAAAAATTGAGTCCGACACCGCGCAGGCGACCGCCGACGCGGCCTACTCGATTCAAAAGGAAGTGGCGCAGGTTCAAGTCAACGAGCGGCAGATGGAAGCCGAGATCGCCAAGCGCGACAAGCAGATCACGTTGGGCATCAAGGAGGCCGAGGTCAAGGAGCGCGAGTTGGACGCGAAGGTCCGCAAAGAGGCGGACGCGCAGAAGTACGCCGTGGAGCAGCAGGCGAAAGCGAAGCAGTTCCAGTTGGAGCGCGAGGCCGAGGTCGAGAAATTCAAGAACGAAAAGATTTTGGAAATAGAGCGCGTCAAGGCGGAGACCGAGAAATTCAAGGCCGAGCAGGGCGCGCTGGCCAAAAAGGCCGCCGCCGACGCGATACGGTACTCGATGGAGGCCGAGGCGGCGGGCGTGCTTGCCAAGGGCGAGGCCGAGGCCAAAGCCATCGAGATGAAAGCGGACGCGATGAAAAAGATGGACGACGCGGCGGTTTTGAATTTGATTTTGGAGAGCCGCGTCCTGCCGGATTTGGTCGAGGCGACCTCGCGCCCGATAGCGGAGGGCTTGCGCCATGTGGGCAGCATCACGATGTACGGCGAGGGCAACAACGCGAAGTTGACCGAGGACATCACGAAATCGCAGGTTCAACTGTCGGCGGCCTTAAAGGACAGCCTCGGGATCGATTTAAAATCCATCGCGGGCGGCCTCGCGGGCTTTATCGCCGGCAAGAGCGCGGCCGAAAAGAAACAAGCGACGCCCCCCGCAGGCAAGTAAGGGCGCAGTGAGGGAATTAGGGAATAGGGAATAGTGGTTAGTGGTTAGTGTCGGTTAGGGTAACTTTGCGCGATTGTGCGGGGAAAACTTTGTTGCAAACTTGTGCGGGGTAAACTTTTTGAAAAAAGTTTCCCCCGCGCCCCTTTCAAAAACCTTCAACATTTGTCATTGCATTAAGGAACGCGCGCGCGCCCTTTTGTCATGATCTGAGCGAAGTCGAGAAATCCCCCACCTTTTTGCCGTATGTTTCATGCCCGCCGACAAACCCGTATAACGGAAACCCGACCGCACTTTTCAATTTTCAATTTTCAATTTTCACTTCACAAACGGCCCTACCAACTTCCCCACCGCGCGTTCGCCGTACTCGCCGGCGGGGACGCGCAGGAGCGGCAGTTCGATTTGGCGGCATACGCCGTTGACAAACTTGTCGCGTTCCTCGCGGTAGGACAGCGAATGCGTTTCGTCGTCCAATTCGATCAAAAAGACGGGGCGCAGAATTTTGTCTTTCCCCCGTTTTTGCGCGCGGAACACGCCGAAGTCCACCGATTTCCGGTCGATTTTATTGACCGCCGCGCTCTGCCCCGGCCGTTCCACCACCGCCGTCAAGGGCATTTGGGGAATGACGACGTAATTTTCGGGCAAAACCTCGCGCAAAACGAAATAGAATCGGTTTTCCGCCGCCGTCATCGGCGAGGCCTTTAAATTATAAGCGTATTCGGGCGCGCTCCATTCCTCCGTCGCCCCCTTGAATTTGGCGGGCTTTTTGCGGCGCAGTAATTTAGCCGCCAAAACAATCAGCAGCGTAAACGCGACGGCGGCGGCCAAAACGATAATAACGGTTTTAAAAACTTCCTCGGGCAGCATGTCGGAATAAGGATACTATATTTAGCGGACATTGTCAACATGAATAGGTAATAGGTAATAGGTAAAAGGTAAGAGGTAAAAGATAAGAGGTAATAAGTAATAAGTAATAGGTAATAGGTAGTGCGCAATGTACTTGATCCGAAATTCGTCATTTGTCATTTCGCAAGAACCACCCCGCCGCCTTTGGCGGCACCCCTCCGAAGGAGGGGAATTTTTTAGCGGTCGGAGATTTTCTCGACTTCGCTCAGATCATGACAGAACGCGCATTCGTAATGACAGGACTTTGCGCGTAACGACAATAGTACCCCCCGCGCGAGAACCGCGCGACCGCCCATCTTCCATCTTCCATCTTACATCTTCCATAGTCCGTATCCGTCCCTCGTCCCTCTTCCATAGTCCTCTATCCGAACCTATTACCTATTACCTATTACTTATTACCTAACCTCTTACCTTTTACCTCTTACCTCTTACCTATTATAAACATA
>JAISFM010000230.1 GCA_031263605.1 Clostridiales bacterium
ACGATTTTTCCAGCCTTTTAAAGGGCCAAGTCGAATCGCGGCTCAACCTGCCGCCCGTGCGCCTCGAAATGTCGGGCGGGGACGAGGAGTCGCGGGCGTTCCTGTGCAAAAACTTGTGCATCAAGCCTTATCAATACTTCAATGTGCAGAACTGGTTCGATTACAAGTTTTTATTCGGGCTTGACCGGTATTTGGAGCCGGAACACGCCGCGCGTTTAAAATACGCGCCTTTCAAGGGGCGCAACGCGCTTGAATACTTGCAGAACGCGCAATTCACGATGTACAATGATGCGCAATTCACAATGCGCAATTCACAATTAAGCGGTAAAGAATCCGGCGACGCTTTTCAATTCTCTATGCTTAATTCATCGGAGCCTGTTATCGACGTCGTGAAAAGGAAGGACATGTTTCTGTCCTATCCCTACGACAGCATGGACCCGTATATCGACCTTTTGGATCAAGCCGCGTCCGACCCGCGCGTCGCCGCGGTCAAGATCACCATTTACCGCCTCGATAAGCAGTCGCGCGTCGTCGAGGCCTTGCGGAAGGCGAGCCGCAACGGCAAAGACGTTACCGTGCTGATCGAGTTGACGGCGCGTTTCGACGAGGAAAACAACCTGCATTTCGCGTCGGTGCTGAAAGACGCGGGGTGCGCGATCGTGTACGGCGTGGGCAATTACAAGGTGCACACCAAAATTACCTTGATCGTATTAAAGGAAAACGACGAAATCGGGTACATCACGCATTTGGGCACGGGGAACTACAACGAGGGCACCTCGAAACAATACACCGATTTGAACGTTATCACGTCCGATGCCGAGATCGGCGAGGACGCGGCCGAGTTTTTCCGCAACATGGCGATGGGCGACATACGCGCGGGCTATACGCGGCTGCTAGTCGCGCCCACCACGCTGAAAGAGGGGCTGACCGCCAGAATCCGCGAGCAGGCCGCGCTAGCAAAGGCGGGCAAGCCCTGCGGGATTGTGTGCAAGATGAACAGTTTGACGGACGCGGATTTCATCAAGGAGTTCATCAAAGCGTCGCAGGTGGGCGTTAAAATCCAACTGATCGTGCGCGGAATATGCTGTTTGTTGCCCGGCGTTTCGGGCAAGACCGAAAATATCACGGTCAAAAGCATTGTGGGGCGTTTTTTGGAGCATAGCCGCGTTTATGCGTTCGGCGCGGGGCGCGAGGACATTTATATTTCCAGCGCGGACTTGATGACGCGCAACACGAGCCGCCGCGTCGAAATCGCCACGCCGATAAAGGACGCGGACGTGCGGCGCAGGATCGCCCGGTATTTGGACGCGCAGTTGGCCGACAAGGAAAAGGCCGTGTATTTCACCCGCGAGGGGCGTTATGTGAGGGAGCCTTACGGGCCGGAGAGCGGGAGTTGCCAGCAGTATTTTATGGACAACATCGTTTAGATGGAAGAGGGAAGATGTAAGATGGAAGATGGATTGTCGCGCGTTTCTCGCGCGGGAGTATTTATCGGCCGCCGCTTTATACTCTGTTCGACCCTCTTACATCGGTTGAGATTCTTCACATCAAACAGAATGACAGGGTTTGCGCGGAATGATAACCTTAACTCACGCGCGAGAAACGCGCGACCGACCATCTTCCATCTTCCATCTTACATGCCTCTTCCATCTTACATGCATCTTGCCAAAATTGTGAATTACTGAAAATGGATTTACTCGACAACCTCAATCCCGAACAGCAAAAGCCCGCCTTGCATACAGAGGGCGCGGTCATGGTGTCCGCCGGCGCGGGCAGCGGCAAAACGCGCGTCTTGACCTATCGGATCGCGCACTTGATTCTGTCCGAACGGGTCGCGCCGTGGAACATTTTGGCGATCACCTTTACCAATAAGGCCGCGCGGGAGATGCGCGAGCGGTTAGAAAAACTGCTGGACGAATCGGGCTCGGACGTTTCCGGCATGTGGGTGATGACCTTTCACGCGATGTGCGCCCGCCTTTTGCGCTACCACGGCGACGAGATCGGCTACACCCGCAATTTTTCGATCTACGCCGAGGACGACAGCGCGCGGGTGCTGAAAAACATCCTCAAAGAGGGCGGCGAATCGGACAAGGACGAGGCTTTGCGCAAAAAAATCAGGTTCCATATCGGCAACCGGAAAAGCAACGCCTTGACGCTGGACGATTACTTGGCGCAAAATTATCACGTGGCCGGCATGAAACAGATCGGCGCGGCCATGGAAAAATACGACGTTATTTTGCAAAAGAACAACGCGATGGACTTCGACGACCTGTTGTACAAGGCCTTCGAACTGCTCACGCAAAAGCCGGAGATCTTGGAAAGGTACCGGCAGAAATTCAAATACATACATATCGACGAGTTTCAAGACACCAACCTTTTGCAGTACATGCTAGTCAAATTATTGGCGGGCGGGTACGGCAACGTGATGGCAGTCGGCGACGAGGACCAATCCATTTACGGCTGGCGCGGCGCGCGCTTTTCCAATATCGGGGATTTCGTCCGGGACTTTCACGCGTCCGTCTATAAGTTGGAACAGAATTACCGCAGCACCCAGCGCATTTTAAACGCCGCCAATTCGGTCATCAAAAACAACGCCTCGCGGATCGACAAAACCCTGTGGACGAACAACGGCGAGGGCGCGGAGTTGGCGTATTTCGAGGCGCGCGACGAGGGCGCGGAAGCCGAATCCGTCGCGCGCAAAATCCGCGAAGCCTCCGGCGGGGACAAACCCCTCTATCGGCGCATGGCCGTTCTGACGCGCATTAACGCCCTCTCGCGGGCATTCGAGGAAAAATTCCTGCTGTACGGCATTCCCTACCGCGTGTACGGGGGCTTTAAATTCTATGAGCGCAAGGAGATCAAAGACGTGCTGGCGTTCGCGCGCGCGGCCGTCAACCACGAGGACGACGAGGCCGTCCTGCGCGCGGCGGGCGTAGGCGGGCGCGGCATCGGGCAGGTCACGCTGGATACGCTGACCCGTTACGGCGCGGTCGTCAATTTGAGCCTGTACCGGATTTTGGAGACGGTCGAGAGGAACGAGGAGTTCAAGCCCACCGTCGTCAAAAAGTTGGCCCCCTTCGCCGCCGTGCTGAAACAGGCGGCCGAGTACGCCGCGACGCAGCCGCCCGACGTCGCGCTGTTCAACATCATCCGCGCGAGCGGGCTCAACGACCTGTACGCCGAGGAGAACGACGAGAACCTGTCCCGCCGCATGAACATCGACGAGTTGATCGCCTCGGTGCAAGAGTTCGCCAAGGCCAACGCGGACGCGAGTTTGTCCGATTTTTTGCAGTCGGCGCAGTTGCTGACAGACATGGATGCCAACGAGGACGGCGGCGGCGTCACCTTGGCGACGATTCACGCGGCCAAGGGGCTGGAATTTGATTACGTGTTTATCGCCGGCATGGAGGAAGGTATTTTTCCCGTGTCGCGGGCGGCGGACAACCCCTCGGATTTAGAGGAGGAGCGGCGTTTGCTGTACGTCGCGCTGACTCGCGCCCGCAAGGAATTGACGCTCACGCGCGCCGAGAGCCGTTTTATGTACGGGACGCGTATGCCGTCGCTGCCCTCGCGGTTCCTGCCCGAAATCGAGGGGATCGACGCGCGCCCGGCGCGGCGGGAGTCTCGCGGGTTCGCGGACGGCTTCGGCGTAAATTACCGGAGAAACGGGAATACTTTTACAGGGAACGGGGAACGGGTACCGGACAACCGTTGGAACAAGGAGCCCGACGATTACGGCGAAAGCGGCGGGGGCGGCGGCCGGCGGCGGTTCGGAAGTTGGGACGAGGAGCGGGGCGAGGAGCGGGAAACCGCGCCCAAAGCCCCGCGCTACGCGCCCACGCCCGTCCTGCGCGCCGCCGACATCGCGCCGCGCGACTTTTCCGCGTTTCGGGCGGGCATGGCGGTGGAGCACCCGAAATTCGGGCGGGGCGAGATTTTGTCCCTGAACGGCGGCTTGGCCGAGATACGGTTCGCGGCGGCGGGGAAAAAGACGCTGTCGCTGGCGTTTGCGCCTTTGACGGTAATTGAAAGTTGAAAGTTAAAATTTACATAATTGAGAATTGAGAATTGAGAAGTGTTGACCTGTCGCAAAACAACTTTTAGTATGCTGTACGTTTCTTGCCCGCCGGCAAAGTTTGTTTTGCGGGAACTCGACCGAATTTCTCGATAGAGTGTTACGAAACAACTCTAATGCGTAAAGGAACGGGAAACATGAAAGAAAAGGTTTGCGAATACGCCGACTATATAGCCGCGCAAGACGAGGAAACGTGGGCGCGGCTCGAAGCGATAGACAAAACTGTAAAAGGTTTGTCGAATCGGATAACCGTTAAAATCAGTTGGTCGATGCCCACCTATGTTTTGCGCGGGGTTATTTTGCAGGTTTGCGCTTTTAAAAGGCATATCGGGCTTTACCCCGGCGCGGAAGCGGTGGAAGCGTTCAAGGAAAGGCTCGGCCGCGAGGGCTATGCTTACTCAAAGGGCGGTGTGCGGCTGCCGCTCGACCGCGCTTTGCCGCTCGCGTTGATCGAGGACGTCGCGCGGTTTACGGTCGCGGCGGACGGACGGGAAACAAACGCCGAACGTCGCGCGCCCGCGCCGTGGGCGGAAAAGCCGCTGCCCGACGGTTTGCGCTCGCGGCTCGCCGCGGAAGGTTTGACCGAGGCGTACCGCTTGCGCCCGCGCTACCAACGCGCGGAGTACATTTCATGGATAGAACGCGCCGTTCGCTCGGAAACGAAGGAAAGGCGCGAGGCGCAGATGATAGACGAACTTCGCGGCGGCGGCGCGTATATGGGTAGGGCATATAAGGCGAGAGTTAATAATTGAAAGTTGAAAAGTTTCGGACAAGGGAAGTGAGCAGTGCGGATGCTGACGCAAATCGGGACTTTTATTATCCTATATGTTTCTTACCCGCCGATGAGACCGCTTTACGGAAATTCGACCTTAACTTTTTAATTTTCAATTCTCAATTTGCAAATAATGATGTTGGATAAACAAAAACAACTTACCGCTCAACTAAACGAACTCGCGTACCGCTACTATGTGCTGGACGAGCCGGCCGTGTCCGATAAGGAATACGACGCGCTGTACGACGAACTTCTCGCGCTGGAAGCCGAAACCGGCGGCGCGCTGCCGGATTCGCCGACGCGCAAGGTGGGCGGCGCGCCCGCAGCCGCGTTCAAGCCGCATACGCATTTGAACCGCTTGTACAGTTTGGACAAGTGCAAGACAAAAGAGGAGTTTTTCGCGTGGCGCGACAGGGCCGTCAAAATCTTGGGATTCGAGCCCGCGTTGACCGTGGAACATAAATTGGACGGCTTGACGGTTGTCGCGACCTATGAGGGCGGCGCGTATATGTGCGCCGCGACGCGCGGCAACGGCGCGGCGGGCGAGGACGTAACCGCGCAGGTTGCGCAAGTGCGGGGCTTGAAAAAGAGCGTCCCCTACGCCGGCACGCTGGAAATACAGGGCGAGGGCATTATGCGCCTGTCCGCTTTCAACAAATACAACAAAACCGCCGCCGAGCCGCTGAAAAACCCCCGCAACGGCGCGGCCGGCGCGATCCGCACGCTGGACTTGGAACTGTCGCGGAGCCGCAACGTGGACATCGTGTTCTATAACGTCAACTACGCGGCCGGCGCGGAAACGGGATTCAGCACGCAAGCGGGCATGTTAGACTTCATCAAAAATTTGGGGAACGTCGCGGGGCGTTACGAGGTGTTCGAGAACGCCGAACAAGCGTGGGAGTACATCGAGGGCTTCGATAAAAGCGCGCTCGATTACGTGATCGACGGCCTTGTGGTCAAGGTCAACGACCTGAAAGCGCGGGACGCGCTGGGCTTTACCGACAGGTTTCCCCGTTGGGCGGTCGCCTATAAATTCGAGGCCGAGGAGACCACGACGGTTGTGCAAAAGGTCGTTTGGCAGGTCGGGCGGACGGGGAAGTTGACGCCGCTCGCGCTGTTGGAACCCGTCGAACTCGCGGGCGCGACCGTAAGCAGGGTGACGCTCAACAACCGCGGGGACATAGAGCGGAAAAACGTCAAGGAGGGCCGCCGCGTCTTTATCCGCCGGAGCAACGACGTGATCCCCGAAATCACGGGCGCGGCCGAGGCCGAGGGCGGAACCGACGTGGAAATTCCGGCCGTCTGCCCCGAATGCGGCGCAACTTTAACCGAGGAGGGCGCGAACCTGTTTTGCCCCGACGCGCAAAACTGCAAGCCGCAGATCGTGGGGCGCATCGGGCACTTCTGCGGCAAGAACTGCATGGACGTCGAGGGCGTGTCCGGAAAGACGATCGAGCGGATGTACTCGACGCTGAACGTGCGCACCGTCGCGGATTTGTACCGTTTAACGCCCGAGGATTTGGCGAAGTTGGATAATTTCAAGGACAAAAAGACCGCCAATTTTTTCGCGCAACTCGAAAAATCCAAAAACTGCCCGCTGGCCGCGTTCATTTTCAGTTTGGGGATCGACGGCGTGGGCAAAAAGACCGCGAAGGATTTCGCCGCTTGTTTCAAGTCCTTGGACGCGTTCATAAACGCCGCCGAGGAGCAACTGCTTGCGGTCAACGACGTGGGCGAAATTGTGGCGGCGAACGTTTTGGAGTATTTCAAGAACGCGGAAAACATCGAAATTCTGAACGCGTTGGCGGCGGCGGGCGTCAATCCCGTATACGAAGGGCCGAGCGGGGGCGTATTCAAGGATATGACCGTCGTCGTGACGGGGAGCCTGACGAATTTATCGCGCAAGGATGCCGAAAAGCGGATTGCGGAGGCGGGCGGCTACGCGGCGGCCTCGGTGGGCAAAGCGACCTCGTTGGTCGTCGCGGGCGAGGGCGCGGGGTCGAAATTGCAGAAAGCGCAGGAGTTGGGTATCAAGGTGGTTGACGAGGCGGAGTTTTTGAGCATGATGGGGGAGAGGTAATTTCAATGCACAATGCTTTTATAATGCAGAATGCAAAATGCAGAATTGTTGACCTGTCGAATTAATGATAAATGACTACTGATTAATGATTGATTGTTGACCTGTCGGAAAAGAAACTTCTGCTATGCTTTACGTTTCTTGCCCACAGGCAATACCGCTTTCATGAACCTTATCCGAAATTCTGCATTCTGCATTGTAAAAGCATTCTGCATTATCCTTTAATTGTGCATTGTGAATTGTGCATTGTGAATTGATCGGATAATGGCAAACGGCGACAAAAAAAGCCAAACTCCGACTATTATCTTTTAACTTTTATCTTTTCTCTGAAAAAAATAGAGGAATTTGGACATACATAACGAATAAATATATGAGCGGCATTTTTTTGCCCGATTTTAAGGAGAAATTATTTTGCCCGGTTTTCCCCCGGAATGGATGGAAGAATTATCGGCGAGGAACAACTTGGTTGAACTTGCCGGCAAATATTTGAAACTCGAACGCAAAGGTCGCGCATGGTGGGCCTGTTGCCCTTTTCACCATGAAAAAACGCCGTCGTTTAAGATCGACGAAACCATGAACCTGTATTATTGTTTCGGCTGTCATACCGGCGGCGACGTTATCAAATTTATCCAAAATATCGAAAACATCGACTTTTACGGAGCCGTCAAATTTTTGGCCGAACGCGCCCATATGCGCCTGCCCGAAATCAAGGACGACCAAAGCATCTATGCCGCCAAGGAAAAAAAAGACCGCCTGTTGTCCGCTCTGCGCGAGGCCGCGCGCCGGTACCACGAGAATTTATGGGGCTCCGGCGGAACGGCCGCCCGCGCGTATTTGGAAAAACGCGGCATGGACAAGCGCGCCGTCGTGCGCTTCGGGCTGGGTTTGTCGCTGGGCTGGGTCGAAATGACCGAGTACCTTATGGGTAAAGGCTATAAGCCCGACGAGTTAAAAGAGGCCGGTTTGGCGGGCGAGAAGGGCGGGCATCTTTACGACGTGTTCGCGGGGCGGCTGATGTTCCCGATTATCAACAACTTCGGGGACGTGGTCAGTTTCGGCGGGCGCATTTTGGAAAAGGATTCCACGCTCGCTAAGTACCGCAACGGGGCGCAGACCGCCGTGTTCGACAAGGGGCGCACGCTGTACGCCGTCAACCTGCTGCGCAAACGGAAACAGGCGGCCGCAATCCCTTATGTGATCATCGTCGAGGGCTATATGGACGTGATCAGCCTGCATATGGCGGGGTTCGACACCGCTTTGGCCGGTATGGGCACCGCGCTGACCGCGCCGCAGGCTCGCATTTTGAAAAACTACGCCGACAAGGTGTTCGTTTGTTACGACGGGGACTCGGCGGGGCAGACCGCCACGATTCGCGGGTTGGATATTTTGAGCGCGGCGAGCCTCGACGTGCGCGTCGTGTCCCTGCCCGACGGATTGGACCCCGACGACGCGATTAAACGGCGCGGGGCGGAAGCGTTCAAGGGCTATTTGGAACAGGCGGACGGGCTGATCGTCTTTAAGTTAAAGGTCATAAAAGCCCGAAACGACATGACGCGGCCGGCGGGGCGCGCCAAGTACGCGCGGGAAGCGATAGAAATTTTGAAACCGCTTGCGCCGGTGGAGCAGGAGGAGTACCTAAAACAAGTCAAATCCGATACGAATTATTCCA
Organism: Clostridiales bacterium; assembly: GCA_031263605.1. Lineage (GTDB taxonomy): Bacteria > Bacillota > Clostridia > Christensenellales > DUVY01 > BNZQ01. The sequence goes on from JAISFM010000230.1 coordinate 8,594, forward strand.
TAGACAGTCTGAAAAGGCAATTGGCGACGGTCGCGGACGCGCGCCCCGCGCCGTTGGAAGTATTGCAAAGCGCGGAAAACGCCTATGAGGACCCGGCCGTAAAGTTTATATTATTTTCACAGGTAACCAATCAAA
>JAISFM010000231.1 GCA_031263605.1 Clostridiales bacterium
TTGCTTTTCAATTGAGAGTGGCAAATAGCGTTGCTATCGGTCATTAACTTGTTGCGAAATTAAGACGCGAGACAATAGGCGAGGGCCTTAATTTCGCAACAAGTCTAATGACCCTGCCGTGCTTATGTTCAGCGCGGTTTGTACACTCCCAATTGAGAAGTGACTGTCGAATTTGCATAAAGCAAGCGTTGTCGGCAAATAAGAAACATACAGCATACTAAAAGTTTCTTTTGCGACAGGTCAACACTTCTCAATTCTCAATTCTCAATTCTCAATTCTCAATTCCTTTCAATATGCCCTTAAATTAGGTCGAAGTACAGTATCGGCGACGTCACCCGCACCCCGCATGTTTCCGACTTGAACGCCGCTTTGATCACGCGCCCTTTCAGGTTGACTCGCGCCCGCTGTACGCCCCGCGCGCCGGAAAAGCAAACCGATTTGACCCCTTCCTCGCTCTCGACCGTCACGACGAGCGGCGCGTCGGTTTGCAGGGCGATCGCTTTCAGGACTTTGACCCTGTCCGTGCCGAAATCGGTTTCCGGCGCGCGCCACAACTTTTCCAGAGGCTGCCCGAACGCCGCGCCCGAATATTCGGCGAGCGCGAGTTTGCCGTCCGTACAGGCGCACAACGACGCGCTCCCCTCCGTCCGCACCGCGCAGAAGTGCCGCGCGTCCACGCCGCGCGACAGGTTGCAGCACATCGAGGACAAATCCAATTCCAAGACCGTGTTGTTGATAAAACCCGCTTGCGTTTCACAGCCGACCTCGCGCCCGTCGCCGTAGTTTAGGCGGCACGCCAAATAGTATTTGGAATTGTGGTAGGCCGCCGCCGCCGAACCGTTGGCGATTGTCGCCAGCATGGGCCGCATGTGATCCAGAACGCGCTCGGCATGCAAGCCGTTGAACGCGAACAGGCCGTCGTCCGCCATGAACAGGATGCAGTCCCCGCACACCGCTATCGTGTCGGGGCGAATCCGGCCGCTGGACACGAAAAGTTGAGCGGCCGAAAATTCCTCCTGCGCCCCCGTCCCCGCAATCCGGCTGATGCCGTACTCGCGGAACACATAGACGTAATCGAGGAAGCCGACCGCCCGCAGCAACGCGCCGCGCTCGTCCGCCATTTCGATGAAGCCCGCGTTATCGGGCGACAGGTCCCAGTTTGTCGGGTCGAGATCCTCCGAAAACCAGATTTGCCGCTTGTCGCCGTCCACCGTCGCGAACAGCCGCTCGGCGTGTATGTCCATGCTCGTGATGCGCGGCGAATCCGCGATTACGCGCGGCGCGTTCACGCCGTCCCACACCGCCATATTCTCGGACGCCGAACAAAACAGGATAACGTCCTCGCCGTACAGGCGGTAGTTGAGCGCGTTGGGCGGCGCGGAAAAGCGCGCGCCTATTTCGGCAAAATCCCCGTCGCGGAGCAGGGGACGCGCGTACAGTTTCCCCGATTCGGCATAGGCGACAAGGCGGTCGTCGGGGCGGTTGGCGTTCCAATCATATTTGCGGTAATGCCACACGCGCAGGACCGTTTCGCCCTCTATGCCCGCCATCGCCCGCCCGCCGTGGGAAAAGCCCGAAAACCCCAGCCCGTCCTTTAACGCGCCGTCGCCCGCCGCATAATTGTAGGCGAGCGCGGCATAGGACAGCGGCAGGATATTCTCGTCCTTTTTGCGGCTCATGCCGCGCGAGAAGTCGGTCAAGCGCACGCTCCGCAGCGGTTTCACGGGGATTTTCAGTTGTTTGCGGTAAAAGACGCTCATAGCCACCGCCTCGCGGGGACGGTGATTTCCCCTCTTTTGCGCAAATTCGCCGCCAAAGAATCCTTATACCGTTTTTCCCAGACGACCGCTTCCTCGAACAGGCCGTTTATCAGGCAGTATTCCGCCGCCGCGCCGTAGGCGACGATTCGCGCCCCGATTTTGTCGGGGATCGGCACGGCTTCGTCGGGCGCGTATTCGCCGGGCAGATAGGCGAACCGCACCGCGGCGGTTATGTTCGGCTCGGTTTTTATGTACCCGTGGAAACTGCGGAAGCGCGTATTTTCGCCGCCGCGCTTGACCGACAGGACCTCTAAAACCCGTTCCGCCGCCAATTCGGAATAGGCGATTTTGCCGGTTCCCGATTGCACCGTCGTTTCGCGCGTCAGCGGGTAGTGGTCGGCGCAAATCTCGTTGACCGCCAGATTGGCGCATTTGCAGAGTTGCGCCGACGCTTTCCCGTCCGATTCGTCCAGCCCCAAGTAAAAGGCCGCGAGTTGAATGATTTCGTTCAGTTGCATGGTTCGATGTCTCCTTTTTTTTAAGTAGGAAGGATAGAGGGAATAGGGGTCAGGTAAGAGGCAAGAGGTAAGAGGCAAGAGGTAAGAGGTAATAAGTAATAAGTAATAAGTAATAGGTGTTGTCGGGGAAATCGAGCGCAATGCGGTTGAGATTTTTGCGCGGCAACCGGAATGGCCGGGCTTTGCGCGCAAACCCCTCTATCCGAACCTATTACCTATTACTTATTACCTATTACCTAATCTTTTGCCTCTTACCTATCCTCCCTCTCTCCCTCCCCTATCCTTCCCCTATTCGCCTATTGCTCCGTAATCCCCGTCAACGCGGCTTGACCGCAGGGCTTGTCGCAAATCAGTTCGGCGTACTTGACCAAGGTCGCGCTGTAAACGGCTTTGCCGGCAATCTGTTTTAAAATACGGCCGTTGTCTCCTTCCAGCCACTTCCAATCGCACAACTGGTGCAATTTAAAGTCGCGCGTGTTCAGGAAATACATTTTGCCCGGCGCGCAGAAACGGTCGCTCACCAGCGGAATGCCGTTGAAACTCATCGCCTTGTAGCCGCCCTCGACGTTCATGACGTCGATGCTGCGCTTGTACGCGCTCATGTGCTTCATATAGGCGCGTTTCACGCCCGCGCTGCACACGATCATATCGATGTCGCTGTTGTACAACTCGACGCACTGGTCGATCATCTCCTGCATTTTGCATTCGAGGTCGGCCTCGCCCAACGCCTGTACCGTCGGGTTGAGCCACGAATGCTCCGCCTTGTTCAGGCCGTACAGCGTGGCGGCCGCCGGATTGAAAATGCTCTCCAAGCCCGTGATTTCGTTGTCCTTGGAATCCTGCACGTACAGCACCGGATCGGTGGTCAAGGCGCACATGTTGGTGAACGTGATCACGCCGGTTTGGCGGTTGATGCTGTGAATACGCGCGTTGCCGATGATGTTGCCGCTCGACCCGCTGGCAAAGTCCACGGTCATGCCCTCGATCAGATTGTACAATTTATTGTCCTTTAATTTCCCGTCGTAGTACGCCGAGTTGACCGGGTTGCTCGCGACCGTGGTCTTGTCGAGTTGCGCGAGTTTCCCCGAGCCGTCGCCGAAAAGCATACGCGCCAGATTGAATTTGGACGCTTTCAAAAGGCCTTCGAGTTCGGCGTTCAAGAGGTTCACCATCGCCCCCGCGCTATTGCTCGACGCGCGGACCGCTTTGTCGCTGATTTCGATTTGCCCGTACAGGTTTTTCAAGGTCGAAACGAATTGCACGTAACGGTTGCCGTTCGCTTGCGGCAGGTTTCCGGTTTCCGTACCCGCCGAAAAGCCGCCGTTGATGCCGATCGGCGCGGTTTTGCGCACGTCCTTGCCCCACACGTCCTCGGTGGTTTTCTCTATCTTCGCATAGAGGGGGTTGGTGTTCGCGTTCAGTTGGTCGCTGACCACGCCGAGGTACACGCTTTTTAACGCCTGTTCCGCGTTGCTTAATGTTACTGTTGACATAGATTTGATACTCCTTTTAAGTTTGTTTTTTGATTTGTGACTATGTGATTATGTAAGATGGAAGAGGGAAGAGGGAAGATGGAAGATGGGCGGATAGAGGACTATGTAAGATGTAAGAGGGAAGAGGGAAGAGGGAAGAGGGTCGGATTGAGGACTTTGCGCAATCGGTGGGGGATTTCTCGACTTCGCTCGAAATGACAAGATGTTTGCGCACACTGACAATCTTACCCCCCGCGCGAGTAACGCGCGACAACCCATCTTCCCTCTTCCATCTTCCATCTTACATAATTCGCATTTGGATTCATTTAAGAATGTGTGAACATTGCCTCCGCAATCCGCCCCGCCTCGTATAACGAGCGCGGCGCGCGCGGCGGCAGCGCGGGGCTGTTGCCGATGTTCCCCGACAGAACGCGCGGCGCGTCGGCCGCCGCGCCGGCGTGCACGGTTTTCAGATAGTCCCCGACAATCGCTTTGCGTATGTCCGGGTCTTTCAGCGCGTACCGCAGCACGGTTTCCCGCTCCTCCGCCGTCAAGCCGCCGAGATCACCGCCGCCCTCTTTGTCCGTAGCGGGCGCGGTTGCGGTCGGTTGTTCCGTTATGGGCGCGGTTGCGGGCGCGGGCGCGGACGGCGGCGCGGTCGGTTGTTCCGTTGCGGGAACGGGCGCGGTCGGCGGCGCGGTTGCGGGTATGGGCGCGGTCGGTCGTTCCGTTACGGGAACGGGCGCGGTTGCGGGCGGCGAAACAACGCCGGATTGTTCCGTTGTCGCTTGCGTTTCATTCG
>JAISFM010000269.1 GCA_031263605.1 Clostridiales bacterium
CTGTTCGGTAGAGATTGCCGCGTCGCGCTTCGCGCTCCTCGCAATGACAAACGGGGCGTTCGCACTCATCGCAACAAGTCTCATGACAGAGGGCGCGTTCCTCTAATCGGTTGTCAGGGGGACGGCGCTGTCGCGCGTTCCCCTGTTTCCACTGTTGAAAGTTTTTGGAAAGGAGGCGCGGGGGGAAACTTTTTTTCAAAAAAGTTTCCCCCCGCAAACCACCCCGCGCGAGAAACGCGCGACCGACACTAACCAACTATCCACTATGCCCTATTCCCTCTTTCCTCCCCGTATATGCGCACCTCGTAAATCTTGGCCGACGCGTCGCCGAACGTCTGTAATACGGCAACCTCGACTTCGTCGCACGGATAACTTTTCGGCAAGCGGATACGGCGGAAACGCACGGTGTTTTCATAGGTTTGCCGGAAAACCGTCCGGCCGTTGCGGAAAAGGCGCACGCGGAAGGCTTTGGCCAGCGATTGGGGGAAATCCGCTTGTCGGACGCGGATCTCCTCGCTGACTGTGATCGTCAGTTCGCGGCTCAAATCGCTGTCGAATTTGAACTCTAATACGGAAACCGCGCCGGCCGCTTTCAATTTCAACCGAAGCGGCTCCCCCACCGCGCCGATAAATTTGTGCCCCGTTTCCCCCTCGTCCCGCGAATGCCCGTCCGTGACCCGTTTCGCCGTCGGATTCGCGCTCAAAACCTCGGCCGTCCGCGCCAAATCGCTCTCGTCGCCGTTGACCGCGCCGGGGATATAGCAATCGTCCCGAACCAACCGCCGCCGCAACTCGTCGATATGCGCCAAAACGCCGCGGGGCGAAACCTTTTCCCGAACGGCAAGCGCGGCCGCCGCGCCGATCGCTTGCCCGACGACCCCGCAGGTCGCCATGACCCGCGTCGAGCCGAACACCTTGCGGGACACGCTGACCGCCCTGCCGCCGACCCACAGATTTTCAATGTTTTTGGAGTACAGGCACCGGTACGGAATACTGTAAATCCCGTTCGTATCGTAATAGGTCGTGGGCGGCAGGTCGAGGCGTTTCATGCCGCCCTCTACGTGCATGTCCATGCTCCAACCGCCGTAGGCCACGTCGTCCCCATGCGTTGTGTCCGACAGGATTTCCGACTCGGTCAGAACGTGATCCCCCGCGACGCGGCGGCTTTCGCGCTTGCCGGGCAGAAAATTGAACCACTCCAACGCGTAATTCTCCGCGCCGTGATCGCCGCCGTTTTTGATGTGATCCCAAACGCCGAACACAATTTTCATCAGTTCGTCGCGGATTTCCTCGGCGTCCGCGACCGGATCCAACTCGTCGCCGCCGTACTCGATCCACCAATAGCCGGAGCCGATCGACCCGTGCGGGCGGAAACGGAAATCGCCCTCGACGTATGTATGCGCCCAATCCGGTTTCACAAAAGGCGTAGGCCTCCCCGTATCCCGCGCGGTGAACATGATCGAGTTGCCCATCGCCACGCCCTCCCCGTCCAGCAGTTCCGCGCCGGCGCGGGCGGCGATCATCGCGTCGCCCGTAGTGTCGGCAAAGTAAGACGCGGCGAAGACGAAATCCTTTTCGGTCGTCATTTGGTGCGCCGTCACCGTTTGAATACGGTTATCCCGAACCGTTACCTCTAACGCGCGCGTATTCAAATACAAATCCAGATTCTTTTCGCGCCTTGCTATATCCCAAAAGACCATGTCCTGCACATGGAAACTGTGCTGTGGATTGCACAGGCGGTTGACGAGTTGAAGTTCCTCGACGATACCGGTCTCGCGCGCTTCCCTGCGGTTGGCGTGTATGTCCGCGCCGCAGATATGCATTTTGATCTCGCTGCTCGCGTTGCCGCCCAAAACGGGGCGGTCTTGGACGAGGGCGGTTTTCGCGCCCCCGCGCGCGGCCGCCAGCGCGGCGCATAGCCCCGAAATGCCGCCGCCTATGACGACAAAATCGTACTGTTTTTCGATAAATGTTTTCATTATTTTTTACTCCGATTAGATTTTGTTGCGAAATTGAAAGACGGGAAGTGGAAAGTTGAAAGTTGAAAGTTGAAAAGTTAAGGTCGAATTTCCGCCGGAGCGAGCGGGTCGGCGGGTAAGAAACATACGGCATAATAAAAGCCCCGATTTGCGTAAGCGTCCGACACTTTTCACTTTTCAACTTTCAACTTTCAACTTTCAATTCTAATTGACAGGGCTTTTGCGCAACCACCCCGCCGCCTATGGCGGCACCCCTCCGAGGGAGGGGAATTTTTATAAGGTGGGGGATTTCTCGGCTTCGCTCAGATCATGACAAATCAATTCACAATTCACAATGCACAATTACGGTTGAGATTCTTCACTCACGGAATGAATGACGGGAAAGCGCGGGGCGTTCCCCTGTTCGGTAGAGATTGCTTCGTCGCGCTTCGCGCTCCTCGCAATAGAGTTGTTGCGAAAAGGGGAATTAAGCATGTTTTTCAAAGTTGACGATACCGCAGATTAGGTTATAACGCAGTCTGAATTTTTTACGTCTGTTGCGGTATCTTTCGCGGGCGATTCCGAATCGTTTTGTTCTGCCTATTATGTGTTCGATTTTCATTCTTTGTCTCGCTATATTTTTGTTGTAGATTTTGCGTTCCTCGTCGGTCAAATGCTTTGCGTCTTCGGCATGGCGAAAGGGGTATTGCGTATTCGCGTGCTTATGCTGAATCCCTCGGTAGCCGCTGTCCGCAAGCACCAATATCCTTTTCAGAACCGCAAGCGTTGCCTTGTAAATCGTTCCGTCGTGCGCCTTGCCGTTAAAGAATTCCGTGCAGATTATTTCTTCCGTTTTCTTGTTAACGACCACCTGCACTTTTATCGTATGTCGTTTGTTTTACCCGAATAGTACGCCTTTTGCCCTCTTTTCGGCCTTTCTATCGCTACTTCCGTGCTGTCTACCAAAATTACCTCTATCTCGGTATTTGGATCAACCAACGCTTTCTTTCCCCCAAGACTGAATATCCCGCTCTTGATTAACACGTTCTCTACCCACTGAACCGTTCTGCATACATTCGATTTTGTAAGACCGTAACTTGCGCCTATGCAATCAAA
>JAISFM010000307.1 GCA_031263605.1 Clostridiales bacterium
GCAATTTACGATTTACAATTGACAATTGACAAATTGCGGTCGAATTTCCGTTATACGGGTTTGTCGGCGGGTATGAAACGCATAGCGTAACAAATGTTATTTTTTGCGGCGGCGCCCGATACTTCGTCCTTCCCGCTTCCTGCTTGACGCGTCCGCCCGCTTTTTTACTATCGCCAAAGATTAACCTAATCGACGGCGTTCGCCTTTATCGCCGGGGGAAGACGGACGATACGCGCCGCGTTTTCAGCCAACTTTTTCAAATAAGCGTGATACTGCCCGGCGGTCATGCCTTTTGTTTCCTCATAGATCTTTTCACGCGCCGAATACACATCGCGTACCGCGGCGGATTCTGTTTTAGTCATACTCGATCACCTCGCTTGGGGAAAATATTTCTACTTTTTTATAGCCCTGACTGACATTGATCACGGCCGTATTGAATATCGTTTTCATTTTCACTATATGACGGAAATTCCAACTTACTATAATGTCTAAATTGGAAACCGTCGCAATAGCGATATGGTTCCCGTCCGTCTTGAATTTTTCAGGTATAATCCCGCCGGCGACATAAAGGCCTGCCAACCGTTCCGCTTCGGGGTCAACCGCAATACGCTTAATGCCGTACTCGTTGATAAGAGAAAGCATCTTTTCCCGCTTATCCGTCGTTTCTTTCATTAACTCGCCGACAACGTAATCGGAAGTGTACGGCGCATATATCCCCGCTTTGATCTCCTCGAAAAGACGCAGAGTATCAAGACGCTTATCCGGCGCGTCCTCAGCAAATACAAAGTTAAAGATAGTGGTCTCCAAGTAGATTTTGAGGATTCGCATTTATTTTATCCTTTTTTACATAGCGTTATTATATCATAGTTTTACTGTTTTGTCAAGATCGATCCCCTTTCCGGTGCGGACATTCCCTTAAAACTCTCCGACCTTAACTTTTCAATTCTCACTTTTCACTTCTCAATTCCCTTCAAAAACCCCTCTATCCTGTCCAAGCCCCTCTCGATGTCCTCCGGCGAAATCGCATAGGAAAACCGGATATAGTCCGGCGCGCCGAACGCTTCGCCCGGCACGGCCGCCGCGCCCGCGTGTTCGAGGAACAGTTCCGCCGCGCTCTGCGCGCCCGTTATCGTCTTGCCCGCGCAGGATTTGCCGATCAATTTCTTGATGTTCATCATCACGTAGAACGCGCCCTCGGGCTCGCGGCAGGACACATAGGGCATTTTGTTGATCCGCGCGGCCATGGCGCGGCGGCGGCCGTCAAACGCCGCCCGCAAGCCGTCGATAAATTCGGAGCCGCCCGTCAGCGCGGCCAGACCCGCGTACTGCGAGATGCTGTTCGCGTTGCCGGTCGTGTGGCTCTGTATGCCGTCTACCGCTTTGGCGATTTCCCGGGGCGCGCCCAAATAGCCGAGCCGCCAGCCCGTCATCGAATAGGTTTTGGAAAACCCGTTGACCGTGACCGTCCTCTCATAGAGTTTGGGGCCGAGCGACGCGATCGAGCAGTGCCGCCCGCCGCCGTAAATCAATTTTTCGTAAATCTCGTCGCTTATGATATATATGCCGGCGTTTTCCAACACTTGCGCCAACGCCTTTATCTCGTCGGGCGTATAGACCGCGCCGGACGGGTTGGACGGCGAATTGAGGATCAAGGCTTTCGTCCTTTTGTTGATCGCCCGTTCCAGTTGCGCCGCCGTCAATTTAAAGCCGTTCCTTTCGGAGCACGGGACGAATTTGGGCTTGCCGCCGCATAACCGCACAAGTTCGGGATAGGTCAGCCAGTACGGCGCGGGTATGACGACCTCGTCGCCCTTTTCGATAAGGGCTTGACAGGCGAGGTACAGCGACTGTTTCGCGCCGTTGCCGACCACGATTTGGCCCGGCTCGTACACAAGGCCGTTGTCCTCCTTGAATTTGCGGGCGATCGCCTCGCGCAGCGGCAGGATGCCCGCCGAGGGCGTGTATTTGGTGTATCCCTTGTCGAGGGCGGCCTTGGCGGCCGCGACGATGTAATCGGGCGTATCGAAGTCCGGCTCGCCCGCGCCGAAGCCGACGACGTCAATGCCGGCCGCTTTCATCTTGTTCGCTTTGGCGGTGATTGCCAGCGTTAAACTGGGGGTTATATTTGCCGCTCTCGTGGTTATCATAGTAAATCGCGTTTTCCTTTTTGCCCGTTTGCGTTTAATTTGCGTCGGCGAACCGCCGTTAAGCCGCCCGACGGCCGTTAATCGGAACATGTGCCGATGGGACTATTATACCGTAAAAGGGTGCCAATCGTAACTCGGTTGTATAACAGTATATCATAAAAATCAACATTTGTCCATAGTATGGGCGAAAGTTTTTTTCTTTCCGAAAAGGGGGATTGAAAGCGGTGGTTAGCGGTTAGTGTCGGTCGGGGGATTTAAGCCTATTGCGTGAAAGTTTTCCGCATAGTTCTATACGGATTTTCACGGGGCGTTTTGAATTTTCGCGTTTACTTGACAAAGAATAGCAAAAGTGATACGATAACGGCATGGAAAAGGAAGCGCGGCGATGCCGGAGATGCGGATCCGAACGGAACGCGAAATGGGGCAAGCGGAAAGGGGCGCAATGCTATCGGTGCAAGGACTGCGGGTTCCAGTTTACGGCGGAACACGGGCGGCGTTCGCAAGAGGACGAACGGACGGCGATAACGCTGTACTGCCTCGGCTTTTCGTTCCGGACGATAGGGCTGATGCTGAATTACCACCGCACGACGGTGCTGAAATGGATAAACGGCTTCGCGAAGGCGCGGGACGCAAAGCCCGTCCCGAAAAGCGAGATATTACTCGAACCGGACGAGGCGCGCCGCTTTATCCAATCACAAAACCCCGACGAATTAGGAAAACACGCCGCCGGACAAATATACAATTTTTTGAACGGGAACGCAAAAATCACAATACCGCCGCTTTTGGCGGGGCGTATAACCGAATAACGGGGATCGGTTTTTTTAGAAACGGGTAAAGCCGACACTATTCCCTATTTCCTATCCACTATTCCATTTCTAAATATTGCGGGGGATTTCTCGACTTCGTTCGCTGTCGCTCACTCCGCTCGAAATGACAGAGGTTGGCGCACGGCGGGGACGGATACAAAGTAGTTTCCGTCCCCCTTTTTATATCCACCACCACCCATTCCCGACAAAAACCGCGAGGCATTCACCCGATACGGACATACCTTTATAGGTACTGTATCCTATATTTCTTTTTCGGCCGCGCATTCGATGTTTTTTCGGCCGGTCAATTTACTTTTGCCCCGCTTTCCGCCGCCCCGCCCGCTTTACGGGCTTCCCGAAAAGAAACCGACACGTTTAATACCATTAATTCTTCACCCCCCCCCCCCCCCCGATTTATTGACATAAACGTTAGCCTATGCTACTCTTTTTATTAGCATGTGCTAATTCAATTTACCGTTTACAAAAAAATACAGACCGTTAAAAGGAGAACCATTTTTTATGTTTAAGAATACTTTACGTTACGCGGCGTTGCTGTGCGCCGCCGCGTTGTCTTTTCTGTTCGTCGCTTGCGGCGGCGATAACCCAGACGCGGGCGATCAAGGGGATTTTACGCCCGTTACGATTCAACACGCTTTCGGCGAAACCGTTATCGACAAGAAGCCCGAGCGCGTCGTCACGCTTTACTTCGGCAACCAAGATATCGTTTTGGCGTTGGGCGTAGTCCCCGTCGGCTTTTCCATGGCGAATTTCGGCATTACCGAGGTGGACAAGGGGATGCTGCCGTGGACGCGGCAGCGGCTCGCGGAATTGGGCGAAAAGAACCCCAACGTCTTTAACGACCTCGCGGGCACGGACATGGAGGCCGTCGCGGCCTGCGAGCCGGATTTGATCCTCGCGCCCTACTCCGCCATGCCGCAGGAGGAATACGACACGTTAAGTTTGATTTGCCCCGTCGTCCCCTATCCCGAGGGCGGCGCGTGGGCGATCCAATGGAAGGAGTGGATCCGTGTCACCGCGAAGGCGTTGGGCATGGCGGAAAAGGGCGAGTCCGTAATCGCGGAAACCGACGCGCTTATTCAGGCCAAAGGGGCCGAACACCCCGAAATCGCGGGGAAAAAGATCGTTTGGGCGAATTTTCGCGCCAACAACCTGTCCACCGTCGGCACGTATACGCCGTCGGACACGCGCGGCACCTTCCTGCTCACGCTGGGCATGGACTACCCGCAGGGCTATTACGACCTGTGGACGGACAGGACGAAATACAACCTGAGTTTGAGTTCCGAACACGCCGACGTTATGAACGGCGCGGACGCGGTCATCGGCTACGGCGACGACGCGACTTGGGACGCGGTAAAGGCCCACGCCGTTTGGGGGCAAACGAACCCGATTAAAAACGGCGCGATCGCCGCGATGGGCAACGGCGGTTATCTCGCCGCTTCCGGCACCGCCACGCCGCTCTCGATAGAGTACACGATAGACGCGTACTTAAACCTGATCGGCGACGCGCTCGCGCACAACGCGTAACGCTTAACGGAGTTTGCCGAACCCCTATGAAAACCGAAACGGGCAAAAAACATAAACCGAATAAAACGGCGGTGGCGGCGGCGGTTCTGTCGGCCGCCCTGCTGTTGACGGCGGTCGGCTCGATCGCCACGGGCGCGAGGTTCCTCACTTTCGAGGAACTGATCGACGGCCTGTTCCGTCCGGAAAAAGACCCCCTTATCGCGAGCATAGTGCGCAGCCGTATCCCGAGGACGCTTTTCGGGCTTTGCTGCGGCGCGGCGTTGGGCGTTTCGGGCGCGTTGACGCAAGCCGTGACGCGCAACCCGATCGCCGACCCCTCTATCCTCGGCGTCAACACGGGCGCGTCGCTGGCCGTCGTTTGCGCTATGTCCTTTCTGAACGCCGAAAGCCTGCGGCAATATATTTTGCCCGCGATTCTGGGCGCGGCATTGACGTCCGCCCTCGTTTACGGCATCGGCTCGTTGGGCAAAGGCGGCGCGTCGCCCGTTAAACTCGTGCTGGCGGGCGCGGCGGTCAGCGCGGCTCTTACGTCCCTGATCGGCGCGATCCTGATGCCGCGCGGGTTTGTCATAGACAAGTTCCGGTTTTGGCAGGTGGGAAGCGTCGGCGCGGGGACGTGGGACACCCTCGCCGTCCTCGCCCCCTTCCTCGCCGCAGGGCTGCTGATCGGCGCGGCCGCCGCGCCCGCGCTCAACGCCCTCGCGCTCGGCGACGAAACCGCGAAGGGGCTGGGCGTGCGCACGGGGCGGCTGCGCCTCGCCGCGACCTTCGGCGGCGTTATACTGTGCGGCGCGGCGACGGCGACCGCCGGCCCGATCGGGTTTTTGGGGCTGCTCGCCCCGCACGCCGTCCGCCTGTTGGCGGGGCCCGATTTCCGCCGCGTCGTTCCCCTGTCCGCCCCCGCGGGCGCGGTTATATTGACGTTGGCCGACATGTTGGGCAGAATGCTCGGAAGCCCCGGCGAATTGGAAGCGGGCGTCGTCACCGCCTTTTTGGGCGCGCCGCTGCTGATTTTTCTGGCCATGAAATCCAAAGTAAAGCGTTTTGAATAGATGGAGAGCGTACAAATAGCGTTGCTACGGGGTCATTGCGAGGAGCGCGGAACGCGCAACGCGGCAATCTCTATGTAAAAAGGCGCGTTTCGTGTTCGGTAGAGATTGCCGCGTCGCGCGTCGCGCTCCTCGCAATGACCGGCAGCAATGCGGTTTGTACACTCCCGAATAGATTTGAACGGAGCCGCCGCGCGAAGCCCGAACGCGAAGGATTTACGGGGCGTTTTCGCGTTTAGGTTTCGTATCGGCTCT
>JAISFM010000309.1 GCA_031263605.1 Clostridiales bacterium
TCGTCTCCCAGTGCAGTTCGTGCGCGTCGTCGTTCACGCCCGCCGCGCTCAATTCGATTTGGGAGTCCGTAATGCCGGACGCCGAAAAGTCCGCGTCGTCAATCCAAACCCAAAACGTGAGGGCCAGCGAGCCAGTATAAAGATCCCCCGCCGACGCAAGCCCCGTGATATCCGCCGCGCCGAATTTGAAATCGAGCGTAAAGTTCGCGCCGGCCGCAGGGAGGCGGCGATAGACCGAATAACTGTCCGCTTCGGGCGAATTATCGAAAAAGCCGTCGGCGCTTTTCAAAACGCAGCCGTTCCGCGTGTCGGTCAGCATCACGCGATCCGGCTGTACGTCCGCAAAAGCGGGCGGCAAAACCGCGGGCGCGGCAAAAACCGCCGCCGCCAAAATGAAACATAAAAAACAGAAGGATTTTTTCATACTTTTTTCCTGCCTTTCAAAAAAAGAATTGCCGCCGCCGCGCCGAATCCGGCCGTAGCGGCCGCCGCGCCCGCGAGCCAAATCCAGTAGCCCGCGGTCCCCCGGTTGGCGACGCTCTCGTCCACGACCAAATCGATCACCGTGTACGACGCCGATTGCGGATGAATACCCGCCTCTTTAACCGCCGCCAATTTCGGCGTATCGGTCAAAATGATATGATCCAAACGAATCGCGTTGACCGTGCCGCTCTTGGAAACCGTGTACACCCTCATGCCCATCAGGTTCGCATAATCGAATTTACGGCTCGGGTCGCTCTCGTTGGCCTCGGACAGTTTCAACGACACATAGTTCCAGCCGCTGTCAAGTTCAATGGTCGTGCGGCTGATTACGAACATGATCTCATAGATGTCGTTCGCGCCCGTGCTGTTCAGTTCGATCTGCCCCTCTTGAATTTTGTCCGCGTCCTCGATCCAAAAATACATCTCTAAATACGCGTCGGCCAAAGGCGGCAGTTTGGAACGGTCGAGATTGCGAAAAAGCGCGCTGACCGCCGGAACGGACCCCTGATGGTATACGCTGCCGCCGCCCGTGATATAATTGCTCCGGTCAACCGCGTGGAGAGCAAGGAAGTTGTCCGTCGTGTCGCACTCGTCCAACACATAGGTGATTTCTTTCGGCTCCTCCGGGGCCGGTTCCCCGCTTTCCCAGCCGTCGGCGCGCGCCGTCCCCGCCGCGAGGGACAGAGTTGCCAAGGCCGCCGCGATCCAAAGCCAACAGAAATACTGTCTCGTTCTTTTTTTCATCGTTCTTTTTCAAGAACCTCCTTTATTTTTATGCGTAGATTCAAGGGTTAGGGGAAGTTGAGAGTTGAGAGTCGAAAAGTTAAGGTCGGGTTTCCGTAAGGCGGGACGGTCGGCGGGCAAGAAACATATGGCAAAACAAAAGTTGTTTCTTGCGTCAGCATCCGATACTTTTCAATTTTCAATTTTCAACTTTCAATTTTTATCGGAAAAGTTACTCCGTCTTGTTGTACTGTACGCGGATCAGATATTCGTAGACATAGGGGTCTACGGGGACAATGTTCAACTCCTTGCGCATCCTGTTCGCCTGTTCGATCATCTCGACGGCGAAACTCGGCGAGCGCAGGATACTGCGCAGCGAGCCGAACGTGCCGCCGCTTCCCGTCTGCGGCACCTTTAAACGGGCGACTATCGCCCTGCCCGCCTCCTCGCCGCCGCCGTATATGTCGCCGTGAAACCCGTGCCACGCGACTTCCCGCCCCGAGGAATCCGCGCGAAAGACCACATTGCCCCCGCCGCCCGACGCGTAACCCACGCCGTAGGGGGCGAGGTCGCCCATTTTTTTGATAACCCGCGGGCCGTACATGATATTCGGCTGTGTGGAGTTTATCAAAAAGCCCATCATGTCCAAATCGTAAAAGTCCCACGCGGTTTGGGTAACCCGGAAATAGGCGTCCAGATCGCCCCGCAGGTGAGCGGGCCGGTCGTCCGAATCCAACGTGACCAATTCTATATACCCGTAACCGTTGTGGTCGCCGACGAAATAATCGTTGGGGCCTTGGTTTTCGTACATGTATTGGAAAACCTGCGGCACACGGTTGCCCGGGCTGGGGTTGATCGGCCAACACAACGGGATTTTGCCCCTGTTCGGGTCGGTGAAAGCCGCCGGCATGGACATCGTAAGCCACGCGCCCGCGTCGTAATCGCCCATGTAGACCAAAACATAATTGCCGTCCTTGACCTTGCCGCCGTCGGTCAAATATTGCGCGGCGCGCGCTTTGACCGCGTTCGGCGAGTTGTCCCCCGCCGTTTTGCGCCACGCCTGCGTGTAGCCGAATTCGGGCGTTTCGACGCGGGCGTAGACCGAGCAGTTGGCGACCGAAGTCCAGCCGTAGGCATCCGCGTCCTTGACCGCGTAATAGAGGCCCAATTTAGTGGCCCAATACCATTCGGACTGCACGTCCTGCGGCTCGCAGCCCGAACTCGCCGTGTACTTGATCCACCACGGGATAAAGCCGCCCAATTTGACCAATTCACCGCCCGCCATATAATTTTGACGGGTCATGATTTTGTCCAACGTCGCCGCGTCCGTGCCGACCGCTTGGTCGGGATCGTCGTTGGGCGTCGAATCCTCCCAAATATACAGATCCCAAAAGAAAGCCTTGTTGGCGATATAGTAGTCCTTGTTGGCCAGAACCTGTTGCTGCAAATTATAATAGGTAACGGTCAAGCGGGATTTGTCCCACGTGTACGCGTCCAGATGGTCGGCCATGACCGTCGCGCTCACCTTGCCCGTCAGCATGTATTTTTCATACGCCCAAAGGTACGCGTCGTTTTTCGCGCTGAGCGTACTTGGCGTATTGGTCTGCCAAATCTTGCCCGCTTTTTTGTCCTTGAAACGCCCTTGCAGATCCAGCGACACCGGCAAACCGTACTTTTCGGTCAAAATATGGTACAGGCCGCCGCCGTCAACGCTGTAACGGACAGGCAGGTTGTCGTTGACCCCGCAATCCGTTGCCGCGACATTGCTTGTGGCGGGCACCTTTTCGTCCCAAACGGCCAGCCCGTTGAATCTGTCGCGGAACAGGCGCAGGAATGTCGCGGGGCGTTCCACCGTGACGACCTCGCGGCCGTGCAACAGTTTGCCCGGCTTTTGCAATTCTTTCAGCCAAAAGCCGTCTTGGTCGTACATATGCTCGTTGGGGTTGTTGAAACGCATGAATATACGGTTCCCGTCCCGATTGGCCAAGCCCTGCAACACGGCCGTCATGAATATCACGTCGTACCCGAAACGCGAATCGCGGATCGGCAGGATGTACTCGTACATATCGAAAAAGTACAGCGCGTCCGGATCGTAAGACAGTTTCGCGTCGGCCTCGCTTTCGGCGAAATACCCCGCGTAATCGAGACGCAGGACTTCCTCGGGGGCGATGCTCCGCACGCCGATTTGCTTGACCTCGAAGGTCGCCGAATTCAAGTATTTGATTTCAAGGTCTACGACGGCGGACTTAGCCAACGAGAACGTCAGCGACTGCGTTTCGAACTCGTACGCCTTGTTAAAATCCCACCGGTAAATTTCGCGGGACGCTATCGACTCGCGCGTTTTTCCGGAAACGGAGATCACGCGCAACTGCGACACGATGTCGTTCTCGAAATTATTTTTGGCCGTCGCGAGCGTATTGTTGTCGATGCTCATCAACGCGTCGAAAGCGTAATTGCCGGGCGTGAGTTTTACGCCCGTTTTGCGCGTCAAAATCTCGTCCACATACCCGATGTCGCTGGGCAGCGGCGCGGCCTTGACCGTCCCCGTTTCCTCGTCGTATATACCGAACACTTCTTCGTCCTCCCCTGCCGCGTCCCAAATTTCATTGTAGCGGCCGCCCGTCCGAATGCCCGGCACACAGGCCGTCAACAGGCAGCACAGCAAAAGCGCGACGGCGGCTATTCTCTTTTTCCACATACTTTTTTGCATTTACGTAATACCTATATCCTTTTTATTGTTAGGTTTGGGGTTGTTTGTTCACGGAAAGAATGACAAGGGACGGAAAGTTGAAAATTGAAAGTTGAAAAGTTAAGGTCGGGGGTTCATAAGGCGAGCCGGTCGGCGGGCAAGAAACATATAGCATAATAAAAGTTGTTTCTTGCGTAAGCATCCGACACTTTTCAATTTTCAATTTTCAACTTTCAATTTCTCAGAATGTTTTCTTGCCGACCAAAAACGCCGCGCCCAAAAACACAAGCAAGCCAAACGCCGAAACCGCTTTGCCGCAACCGTTCAAGCCGTCTTTGCCGTCAAGCCCGTTCTGCCCGTTCGCGCCGGGCAATCCGTCATTTCCGGTATCGCCCTTTGCCCCGGGCAATCCGTCTTGTCCAGGCAAACCTTCGTCGCCCTTGTCGCCCTTCGCGCCGTCTTTGCCGTTAATCGGCCCGGAGCCGCCTTCGCCCTCGACCGTAATCAAGCAGTAACCCGTCATGCCGTTGTACGAGGCCGTTACGACGACGGCGCCGGGCGTTTTGCCCTTGACCTGCCCCTCGGGGGATACCGCGGCAATCGACCGATCCGACGTCGTCCACACAAGCGGCGACATCGTGTAGGGATTGGGGAAAATCACCGGAATGTCCGCGATCTCGCCAACCTTTACGGTGACGTTGGCCAACGCGACGCCCTCGGCAAGCGGAATGTAATCGGTCACGACACGGCCCGCTTGCGGCGCCGCCTCGAAGAATTTCACGCCCGCCATCAAAAATTTGCACGCGCGATAGGAATCCGACTCGTCGGACAACTGCAATCTTATATGAGTCAGTTGCGCGGGATCGGGAGAGTTCAGCGCGAGCGGCGTCAACGCGCACTGCACATAGTTCCAGCCCGAAATAAACTGCGCGACCTCGTGCGCCTCGAACCACTTGTAATAGCCCGACGCGGTGCGCGATTCGTCGAACACAACGAAGCCGAATAACTTTTGCGGCGCGCCGTGATAAGTGGCGAAAAGACTGCCGGCGTCGCCGACAAACAGCCAAAAGCCGATCTGCAACTTGGCCGGATTGTAACCGGACACATCGAAGACTTTGTCAAAATACAAATCGTTATTAATCCGGCCGCTGCCGACGGACATGTCCATGCTCTTGTCGTAGCCGAAAGGCGCGAACGCGTCGTATTCGGGCGCGGCGGCGTTTTTGCGGGACGCGTCCATATCGATTTCAACGCTTTTGGGCGCGGGCTTCGCTTGCGTTTCGAGCAAGGTAACGCTGCTCCCATGGGACGCGCCGTCCGCGATTCGCAAGCCGTAAACGGCGAGTTCCACCGGCCTCCCGTCCGCCCACCAATAGAACATCGTCAATTCTGTCGAACCCGCCGCGTAGAGATTGCCCGCTTTGGACGCCGCCGAGAATTTCAAGGCGACATGATTCCAGCCCGCAACCAGATTCAAGCCGCCGAACGCGCCCTTGTCCCAACGGATTTTGTTGTTGTTATCGACGACGTTCCAGTCCCAAGGGTCCGACAAATCGAGCCGCCTGCCCCAGGTAAAGCCGAACTCGACGGCGCCGAACGCGTTGAAATCCGACAGATCGTCGATATACAGCCAAAAATCCAGTTCGGGATTGGGCACGACCGAATAATCGACGCCGGCAACCGCCGCCGCGGGCATCTCGCCCGACGGAAGGGCTCCCGTATAGAGGTTCATGTACAGTTGGGACGAGCAGCCGTTTTGGGAAGGGCTGATGCCGCGCATGGCATAAGACACGCCGTCCTGCCCGTCGGGCACAAACGCCGACGCGGAGCCGCCGTGCGCCCGCGCGTTGCTTAAAGCGAGCGAGGAAAAGGTCTTGCCGGCGGCGGGCGCGGCGATCGCGTCTTCGGGCAGTGAGGTTCCGTCCACGATCCGCAAACCGTAAACCGACAGCCGCCCCGTCCCCATCGACCACAGATAGAACATGGTCAATTCCGTCCTGCCGTAATCGCCGTACGCGAGGGTTCTGTGCGCCGTGGAAAATTTCAGAGTAAGGTGATTCCAACCGTTCGCGAACGACAAGCCCATCAACACGGACTGCGCTTGATACCAAATCAATTTGTTATCATACTCCGCGGCCGCGCTGTCGAACGGGCTGTTCCGTATGTCGGTCATTCTGCCGCCACGGAAACCGAATTCCAGAGCGTCCGACAACAGAGCCGACGCGTCGGGAACGTACAGATAAAAATCCAGCGCGGGGTCGGCGACGCCCGAGGGATCGATGCCCGCGTCCGTCAAGTTATCGGTTTCGGGAACCGCGCCGCCGTACAGATCGATCCAAAGTTTGTATTGGCCGTACTCGCTCTGGTAGGCTTGGTTGAAACTGACCCCCTCTTTGCCCGCCGGAACGCGGCTGTCTGTCGCGGGCGCGTAATACGACGCGCGCGGGAGCAGGTCAATTTCGCCCACGGGCGCGGGCGGAGGCACGGCAACCCGGTTGGTATCGTTCGGATAGGCGGAACCGTCGATCAATTTGGGCGCGGCTATCGCAAAGCCGCCCGTCCCCGCCGTCCATACAAAGAACATCGTCAGGTTGGTATCCGTTGCGGCGTAGGTTCCCGTTTTACTCGCCGGAGCGAGTTTTAGGACAAGGCGGTTCCAACCGGCGGCCAGCCCGAGGCCGGAAACCGCCGCCCCTTGGTCGCCGTACAGCGAACCCGCCGACCAACGCAATTTATCCGCATTGACTTGACCCGCCCCGTCCAGCGGATTCGTCCGTATGGCGGTCGAGCGGCCGCCATGGAAACCGAATTCGATATGTACGGAGCCTAAACCCGTCGTAAAAACCGCCGGATCGGGGACGTACAGATAAAAATCCAACGCCGCGTTCGGTACGGACGAATAATCGATTCCCAAATCCGTCGTGTTGTCGGTTTCGGGAACCGCGCCGCCGTAGATGTTGACGTAGATTTGTTGATTGCCTCCCGTATCGACCTCGGTGTGCGTTCGGACTGTTTTTCCGTCCACCGTCCGTTGGTCGGACGTGGGCGCGTAATAGGACAGATCGGAAGAGCACACGTC
>JAISFM010000333.1 GCA_031263605.1 Clostridiales bacterium
AAAGTATGAAAAAAGTTTTATCTTTGATTCTCGCCGCCGTTTGCGTTTGCTGCGGGCTGGCTTTCGCGGGGTGCGGGGGCTCTTCGGCTAAACTGCGGGTCATCAACTTCCGGCCGGAGGACAAGGAATTTTACGATTGGTTCTGCGCCGAGTTTACGCGCGAGACCGGTATTCAGGTCGTCTATGAGGCCGTGGGCACCGAGGGGTACGGCAACCTCTTAAATTCCCGTATCAAGGGGCGGGCCGTGGACGTGATCGGCGCGCAATCGGCCAACGTGCTGTCCAAGGAATTGTCCGACGCCATGCTGCCCCTCAACGATTTGCAGTACCATGACGGCACGAATTTGTGGGATAATTTGCGCGATTCGAGCAAGGCGCAGGTGAAGTTGGGCGACAATTACCTGGTCGCGACGCTGAACGACGTGGACATTCTGGTGTATTACAAAAAGGACATGGTCGACGAGGCGGGTTTGGGGGTTACATACGCCAATCACGCCTATCCGACGACATGGGGCGAATTTGAGACGACGGTTTACGCGCTCAAAATGAAATACGGCGCGCAGTTGGACGGCATTTTCGCGTTCGGCGGCGCGGAGAGTTGGCCGATGAGCATGATCAACAGCGCGGTCGAGGCGGCTACGGTGTACGCGCCCGACAACGAGTTTTATTTAAAAATGGCGTTGGGGACGCCGGGGTACGATTTCGGGCATGATTTATACAGGGATTGCTTTGCCAAAACACAGAATATTTGCGAGTTTGTCAACAACAACGACAAGGGCGTTTCCTATACGCGCCAGCCGTCGAATTTCGCCACGAAAAATTATCCGATGATGATCGACGGGTCGTGGAGTTATCGGACGGTCGTAGCCGCCGACGCGGCGTTGAAGGATTCCGGCAAACTCGGCTTTTTTCCGCTGCCAGCCAACGACGGCGCGGCGTACAACGGGTTTGTGTCCGCCAAGGGCGGCGCGGGCTTTTCAATCGTCAAGGACAGCCAAAAAGCCGCCGAGGCCAAGAAATTCATCGAATACCATTTCAAACCCGAGGCGTATCAGAAATATATCGACTTCGTGTGCTCGGCTCCCACCGTGAAAGGGGTCGAACTGACCGACGCGCTGGCCGCGTCGATGTTCGCGTTCCCCTCGGTCGTCACGTTCGAGAACCGCTGGATCCCGGGAATCGAGGGCGTGAACGCGTTCCGCGAAATCGGCTTTTCCTTTGTCGGCGCGGGCGGGGGCACCGTCCAAAAGGCCGTCGACCAAATGAACGACTCGTACAACAAGAGCGCGTGGACGACCGCGGCCGCCTTGCAGGATTGGTTCGATATGTTTTTCCCCGGGCAGGGAAGGGGATAGCGGTTGGGATTGCCTGCGCTTTCACCGTATGCCGCGGAAATTAGAGGTTAACGGACAAATCCGCAAGGATAAAGCAACAAGGATTCGACAATAAAGACAAAACGACAAGGATATACAACGATGGCAGGTATCTTGAAAAAACTGAAAACGCATCCGGTGGTCAACCCCGCGTGGGCGATCTTGGGCGTCCTGCCCGCGGTACTCGCCGTCACGCTGTTCAGCCTGTTTCCCGCGGCGTTGAACCTCGTCATTTCCTTTACCGACTATAACGGCGTGGCCGCCGGCACAAAATTCATAGGCTTCGGCAATTACGCGTCCTTTTTTACCGTCATCAACAATCAGGTGCTGCCCGCGTTTTGGACGACGATTAAATATTCCCTGCTGATGGTCGTCCCGCTGCAAATCATCTCTTTGGGGGCGGCCTTGCTGGTCAACAAGGGCTTGAAGGGCAGCAACCTGTTCCGCGCCGTGTTCTTTATGCCCAGTATTTTGGGCGCGGTCGTCATCTGCGCTTCGTGGAAACTGATTTTCGACCCGCTCGACGGGCCTCTCGCGCGGTACTTCCACATCGACAGCGCGTTTTTGGGCGACGAGAGGTTCGCGCTCGTCTATATCGCGGTCATCGCGCTGTGGGCGAGTTTCGGGTACAGCATGGTCATTTATATCGCGGGCTTGCAGAATATCCCGCGCGACTATTACGAGGCCGCGATGATCGACGGCGCAAGCCCGCGGGCGACGTTTTTCCGTATCACGTTGCCGCTGCTCAAACCCGCCGTCACCATTTGCCTTTGGATCGCGATTTCGGGCACGCTGGGCATGGCCGACTATATCATGCTAACGACCGGCGGCGGGCACAATACGATGACTATCGGCTATTACATCTTTACATCGGTCATCGGCAACACGGTCAGCCAGGGGCAAAGCGCGGCCACCGCCATCTATTTCTTCCTGTTCGTCACCGCAATCATGCTGGCGTTCAATTTTTTGATGAAACGGAGGAGTACGGAACTGTGAGCGTCATGACGCGGAATAAACGGATAGCGAGGAACGTCGCGCTGTATGCCGCGCTGACGGCCGTTTTGCTGTTCATGCTGTACCCGATTTTGCTGATCCTCAATATCTCGCTGAAAACGTACCAAGAGTATTTGGTATCGCCGCTCTCGGTTGCGCGCGGGCTCCGGTTCGACAACTATAAACTGGTTTGGCGCGATATGAAGGTTTTGAGCCGCGCCTTGACGACGCTGTGGACGACCGCAGCCGCGCTGATTCTCAATACCGTGATTTCCCTGCTGGCGGCGTTCCCGCTGTCGCGGGCGCACTTTAAGGGCAGCGGTAAGGTGTACCTGTATAGTTTGGCGTCCATGTTCTTTCCCGGCAGTTTGGTCGCCACGATCATTTTGCTGCGCGACGCGCTGTTCGTGTACGGCTCGCCCCCGGCTTTGATCCTGATGTGGGGTACGGGCAGTTTGCAACTGAATATCTTCATGCTGTATAACTTCATCAAATCCTTGCCGCGGGATTTGGACGACGCCGCCTTTATCGACGGCTGCGGATATTTCCGCTATATTTTCACGATCGCTATGCCGCTGATGCTGCCGATCGTCACGACCTTGATGCTGTTAAAGACAATCGGCTGCTGGAACGACTTTTTAAGCCCCTATATCTATGTGCTCGATCCCGATTTCCGCACGCTGTCCACAGGGCTGTACCTGTTTATGGGCGAGCGCGCCACCGAGTGGAACGTGTACGCCGCCGCGATCTTCACAGTCGCCGCGCCGATGATCGCGCTGTATATCTTTACGCAGCGGTTCGTGATCAGCGGTATGGTGTCGGGGGCTTTGAAAGGGTGACGCCGCGTCCGTAACGGCCGCGGCAAAACAGAAACGCAGCATGTCTGTTACCCGAAACGGGGTACCCCGTTTCAATTTTTTGAACGAAAGTTCAAAAAATTGAGGAGCATTCATTGGAGTTGTTACGAAACCTTAACGCGAAAAGGTTTACGAGGGATTTTTATCTTTCTTGTACACGAAGACCCGTAAAGATTTCGCGGGGAGGCTTCGCAACAACTCTATTGCAAGAAAAAGGAAAGCAAAATGAAACTGACGAAATGCCCGGAAAATCCGATCCTGACGGCCAATCCCGCCGCGGTGTGGGAGAGTTTATGCGTTCTGAACCCCGCGGTCGTTTACGATAACGCGCGCGGGGAATTTGCCATGCTGTACCGCGCCGCGGGCAACGACGTCGGGCATTGCATCCGATTGGGGCTGGCGACAAGCAAGGACGGCATACATTTTACGCGCGCGTCCGATAAGCCCGCCCTGTCGCCCGACCCGAACGGCGCGGACAGCGGTTGTATCGAGGACCCGCGCCTTGTCGAGATGGGCGGCTGGTATTACATGACCTACGCGTCCCGCGCTTACGCGCCCGGGCAATATTGGCGTTCGGATTGGGAGCCCTATAACCCGACGCTGGAATACGGGCCGGCGATCGTCAATCAAAATTTGTCGGCGACGCACCTCGCGATTTCAAAGGACTTGCGGGAATGGAAAAAGTTAGGGCGGATCAGCGATTCCCGTGTGGACGACCGCGACGTGATCCTCTTTCCCGAAAAGGCAGGGGACAAATTCGCGCGGCTGTCCCGTCCGATGACTTGGTACGGCAAGGGCTATCCCTGCCGCCACGCGTCGATTTGGATCGCCTATTCCGACGACCTGATGGAATGGGGGAAGCCCGAATTTTTGATGCAAGGGCGGGAATGGTGGGAGGATCTGAAAATCGGGGGCGGCTGCCCGCCGATCAAAACCGACAGGGGCTGGTTCCACCTCTATCACGGCGTGGCCGAAAAGGACGGCGGGTACCGCGTCGGCGCGGTTCTGCTGGATTTAGAGAACCCGTCCAAAATCCTCGCCCGCACGAAGGATTTTCTGATGGAGCCGGAGTTCGACTTTGAAAAGAACGGCTATTACAACGGCTGCGTGTTTCCGACGGGCAATGTCGTCAAGGACGGCGCGCTGTACGTCTATTACGGCGCGGCGGACAAATGCGTGTGCCTTGCGACCGCCGATTTCGGGCGGCTGACCGCGTATTTGGCGGACGAATGCAGGGTGAAGTGAGAAGTGAAATAATGATAATCGACACGGCTTTAAACGTTCCGGGACACGGGACGGAGGAGGATAAAGTATGAGCACTGTGACGCGCGTTTTACGCAAAGGCAAACGGAAACTGACGGCGGCGGCTTTGGCCGTCGCGCTGCTGCTGTCCGCGGTTACGCTGCCGCCCGCAAGGCGGACAAGAGCGGGCGATGAAACTCCGTTTTGGACGCAAGATTATATGCCGCTCGATGCGTGGGATACGCCCGCGTCTGCCGAAATGACTGTTGAGGCGGGCAACGGTTTACGGAGTTTTGACAATGGGATTTATTGTATGGACGCAACGTCCGGTTTGGGGCGAACCGACGCCGATCCCCGTAGTTTGTATTACGAATTCACCGAGGATATTGGCAAGGTTACCGTGTACGCGCTGGTCGTCGGCGGCATAGACGGCTATAATTGGGAAACGGTCAAAAAGGATTTTGACATAGAAGTCGGGCCCGGCGCAAGTACATATTCTGTTGTTGGCAAAGCCAATACCGGAGAAAACGGAACGGAAACCGGTTTTTGGGGCACGCTCGCCCAAGGCGGCGGAGCGATTGTCGAGTTCTATACGACGGGGACAATCGACCCCGACTGCCGATTTTTAAAGATCACGATGAGGGGAACGGAGTTGCCCTATTTGTTGACAATCGCCGGCGTGGAAGTCTACGGCAAGGAAACCGGCGGGGTCGTCAACGTGGAGAGCGTTTCGATCGACAACGAGGTTTTCACGTTCGAGTCCGGCGCGTCCTTGACCTGCGCGGCCTCGCGCTTGCCCGAGGACGCGTCGTTTACCGCGATTACGTGGGCGGCGTATGACGACGCGGAATGCGAAATCCCGTCCGTCGCCGCTTTCTTTAACGGAGCGGTTTTGAGCGCGGATTTCGACGGCGCGGACGGCAAAGAGGTTTGGATTGTCGCGACCTGCGGCGGCGTGGACAGCGAGCCCGTCAAAATCACGGTCGCCCGCAAGCCCGACGTCTCGTCCGTCGCGATCGCGATACCAGAGGATACGTCCGTTTTGGAGGATGATACCTTGAACCTTTCCGCAACCGTGTCGCCCGCCAACGCGAACAATAAAACCGTCGTTTGGAAGGTCTATACCGCCGCGGACTGCGCGACGGAAACGGCGGCGGAAACGGCCTCGATCGACGGAAACGGCGTCTTTACGGCGGGCGCGCTGTCGAGCGGCAACTCCCTCGACGTGTATGCGCGCGCCGAAGTCGCGACGGTCGTCGGCGAGGGTTGGGTTTACAGTTTGCCCGTTAAATTGACGATCGTCAAGATGCGCGTCCTGTTGAACGATCCCTGTACGGATACGACTAAAATTACCGAGGGGACGCGGGACGGCGTAGTGCCCAAACAGGGCATGTTGAACCGCTCCTTCGCCGAGGGCGATATGGACGACAATTACGGCGCGTTGGGCCCCGCGGCCGCAACCGACCCCGATCGCGCCGCGTATGACGCGCACTATGTCGATTACTTTGTGTACGGCGACATCGGGCGGTACGACGCGGACGTCGTTATTTACGACCAAGCCAAGGGCGCGGGCAACCCGGACAACAAGCAGTATTTCGGCTATCTGATCGAGGTGTACCTGTCCGCGGACGGCGAGGATTGGGCGTATTGCCCGTCGGATTACAGTTTCATCGGCTATTCCGACCAAATCGCCGGCGTTCCGATCGATCACTCCAAGGTGCGGTTCTACAACAGAAACGAAATACCCGAGGGTATGCGCTATATGCGGATTTATCTGATCGGGCAAATCCGATTGCAGGGCGCGGGCAGCGCCTATTCGGGCGCGCCTTTGTCCGAGCGCGGCGCGGGATACGAATTTGACAAAATCGAACTATACTACAATGTCTATTCGCCGTTCCTGGCGGGCGCGCGCATCATGTCCGATCCGAACGCCGATATCGACGAGGCCGTGACAGCCGTGGAAATCCGCAACGAGGTTAAAAATATCCGCAAGGGTACGCCCTTCGAATTGGAGATTTACCGCGAACTTTCGACAGACGTCGGTAATTTCGAGGCCCTTTCCGATTTCTCCGGCGTAACCTATCAAATTATTTCCGGCGGCGGGTTTGTGAATATCGAGGACGGCTCCAACGTGATTGCGGTTAAACCCGATTTCTCCGCGCCCGGCCGAACCGAGACGCTGAAATTGAAGGCCGTTTTGGGCGGGACGGAATCCGTCGAATATACCTTCAATCTGATTACGCCCGTCGAGGCCGTGACCGTTTCCACGCAAAACGGCGTTTCCGCCACGATCCAGCGCGGCACGACGGTCGCCCATTATTTGACCCTTGCCGCGACGGTTTCGCCCGCCGACGCTACGCCCTCCGGCGCGGCGTGGTCGATTTTGACCGGCCCCGCTTTGCACACCGGCGAATTTTCGGGCAGCCGCTTCCGCGCCAATACCGAGGGCGTTTATACGGTGCGGGCGACCGTGGACGGGGTTCAGTCGGAGCCCTTTACGGTTACGGTGGTCGCGCAGGCGACGCTGACCGACAATTTAGAGGTCAAAACGGTCGCTCCGGACGGGCGGTTGACTTTGACCGCCGGCATCGCGCCCGACGCGCTGAATTACCTGGCCGTTAAATGGGAAATCGTCGAGGGCGGGGAATTTGCCGAATTGGACGGCGCGGTCTTGATCGGCAAGGCCGTCGGGACGGTCAAGGTCAAAGGCTCCGTCGTGGGCAGCCCGAGCGTCGTCGAGTACACCGTCGAGGTGAAAGAGGAAACGGCGGCGCAGCCGGACAAGGGCTGCGGCGGCTGCGGCGGCGTCGCGTCGGGCGGCGGGAATTGGAACCTGCCGGGGGCGGTCTTGCTGCTGCTGGCGGCGGCGGGGGTTGCGACCGGCCGCAAGAGGAAATTCGCTGTGTAAGGGAACCAAATAAAGAGAGAGCGGGCAAACCGCGTTGAATATAAACACGGCTCGTCATTGCGAGGAGCGAACGCAGTGAGCGACGTGGCAATCTCTATATAAAAAGGCGCGTTTCGTGTTTGGTAGAGATTGCCGCGTCGCGCTTCGCGCTCCTCGCAATGACCCCGTATTCATTTCGCTACGAGTCTAATGACCCCGTAGCAACGCTACATGTTCCATTCCCAACGGAGGTTTCGCAACAACTCTAATATAAAGGAAAAAAGGTTTAAAATGAAAACGATGAAAACACTGTTTTTGGGGGCGTTGGCCATGGCTATGGTTCTGTCCGCCGTTGCGACGGCGGGAGTGTTCGGCGCGGGCAAAAAGGGCGCGAAAGGCGCGGCCGCCGCGCCCGTGCCCGAGGCGGACTATTCGCGCGTTTTGGGCGTCACCCACGCGGCGGGGTATTACGGCTTCGATCCGTCGGTGTCGTTTTTAGAGGAAGGCGCGCAGGTTTTAGACGAGATGGGCGTCAAGGTCGTTAAACTATGGCTGACCGGCTCCGCGACGACCAACTACCCCTATAACGCCGATTGGTCGAAATTCACCGTTTTGAACGCGGTCGACCTGTTAAAGACCGACTATTACCGGAATGTTCTGGCGATGGATTTCCAAACCTATATTTTCGAGTTCCACGAGTTCGATTTGGCGTCGGGCGCGCAAACCGTGAGTTGGGAAAACGGCATGAGCGCGGCGGAAAAACAAGCGGTCGAGGATTTGTCCTACGACGTTGCCAAATATCTGATGACAACCTATGTCGGCTCCGGCAAGAATTTTGTCCTGCAAAATTGGGAGGGCGACAACATGGTCGCCACGAACCTGTCGGCCTATGACGAGGCGAAATGGAACGGCTTCCGCGATTGGATTATCGCCCGGCAAA
>JAISFM010000141.1 GCA_031263605.1 Clostridiales bacterium
CAGTAAAACGGGTTTCTCGGCGGGTATGAAACGAGCATATCTGTCATTTCGAGCGAAGTCGAGAAATCCCCCACCGCTGAAAAAATTCCCCTCGCCGATTGCAAGTAGGAAGGACGAAGCGCGGTCGAATTTCCGTCAAACAAGCCTGTCGGCGGGTATGAAACGCAAAGCATGATAAAAGTTTCTTTTTGCGGCAGCGCCCGACACTTTTCAATTTTCAATTCTCAATTTTCAATTCTAAATCCGACACTTCGTCCTTCGTCCTTCCTACTTCCTACTTAATTTTTTGTCGAAAGCAGTCGAAAATAATTTTAAACATTTGGTCATAAAACTATTGACTTTCCGCAATTCCCATGATATACTATCGGTAAACTTTCCGGATCCTCGCTCTTTGGAAACTGAATATTATGGTAATGTTACGAAACCGTTAAGGTTTCGCGTCAAATCCCTATCGCAATACTCCGTCGTGCGTCGGGCATGTCCGAATTATGCCCTTTGAAAAAATGGTAAATTGCGGATAAATCGTAAATCGGCATCGCCTGCGGGCAAGAAACATAAACCAATCCAAAGCCCCTTTTCCGACAGGTCAACATCTTTTACCTTTTACCTTTTATCTCGAATTTACCTTTTTACTTCCGCAATCACCTCATTCAGCCGCCTCATACATTCCTCCGACGGCGGCTCGACCCCCGCAAGCGGGTACGGGATCCCTAACTTATCCCACTTGTAAACGCCCGCCGTATGATAGGGCAATAATTCAACCCTTTCCGCGCCGTATGCGTCCGCTATCCGTCTCAAACGCGCGACCTGTTCCGCGCCGTCGGTGTATCCGGGTACGGTCACTTGACGAAGCCATACGCGTTTTCCCGTTTCCGCGCACAGCGACAAAAAATCCAGCGTTTTTTGCAAGCCGCCCGCATTCTCGGGCAAGCCGCAAATCCGGTCGAACAGCGCGGGGTCGGTGTGCTTGCCGTCCAAAATCACCAAATCGGTCGCATTCAACAGGGCGCGGACGCTCCCGTTCAAAATGCTTCCCGCCGTATCCAACGCGGTGTGTATGCCCTCTTTTTTCAAAAGGCCGAATAATTCGACTAAAAAAGCCGCCTGCGCCAAAGGCTCGCCCCCGCTCGCGGTCACGCCGCCCGCTTTCCCGTAATACTCTTTGAAACGGGCGACCCGTTTAAAAAGTTGAACGGGCGTGAACTTTAAGGCGCAGCCCCGCGCGTCCCACGTGTCGGGATTGTGGCAAAACACGCACCGGTACGGGCAGCCCTGCATGAAAAGCACCGTGCGGATGCCCGGCCCGTCCGCCGCGCCGAGAGTTTCGATGGAATGCAAATAACCTATCATTTCGACAATTTCTCGACCGCTTCCTCTTCCGTCGCGGCAAAAAAGACGTGCGCGCCCCGATTGCACTCGACGATAAAATCCCGCAACGCCGTACTTGCGCAACCCGAAAAATCGCCGACGACGGCCAACTTTTTGGAATAGTTGACGAACTTTTGCAGGACTTCCCCCGCTATGCCCGTTTTCAGATCGAAAAAGCCCTCGCAAAACGCGTCTTTCGGCACAATCAGCCGATCGCATTCGTCATGCCAACCCACATCGGCAATCAAGTCGAGCGCGTCCCGCGCATCGGCAATCCGCCGCGTTTGCCCCACGGCGGCTATCTTGACCCCGTTCCGTTCGATTATTCTTTTATCCATACTTTTTATGCCTTTAAAGACAAATATTTTACAGGCAAAGCCTTAACCGTATAATGAACCGCCAATCCGATAAACAGCCCGGCGGCGAACGAGGCGGCGGCGGTGAACGGCAGCAAATAGAACACGCGGATTTCGCCGACGAACAGCGACGCAACCAGCAATTGCGCGAGGTTGTGGGCGCACGCGCCCGCGATACTGACCGCCGCCAAACTGACGCGCGGAAAGAGGAAGCGGTACAGCGCGGCCATGACGAGGTAAGCGGCCAGCCCGCCGGACAGCGAATACGTCAAGCCCATGCCGATATTGCCCGAGAACAGCGAGCCGAGCAAGCACCGCGCGAGCAGAACAATCAGCCCTTCGCGCCAACCGAAAACGATCAGGGCAAACAGCGTGACCACGTTGGCCAAGCCTACTTTTGTCCCCGGCGCGAACGCGAGGATCGGCGGCAGCCAACTTTCGACCAAATGCAAAACCAGTCCCGCCGCCGTGAGCGTGGCAAGGTATAAAAGTTTTCGGGTATTAAAACCATTCCGCATTTCCTATAACCGTAACCTTTCGCAAATAGGCTTGCAGCACATATGTGTTGAAAGTTTTTGGAAGGGGGCCGCGGGGGAAACTTTTTTCCAAAAAAGTTTCCCCCGCGCTATGCGCTAAATTACCCCGACCGACCCTATTACTTATTACTTAATCATGCCGCCGCCGCAGGCCGTTTTCGCCCCCCCCTCGCTAAATAACCGCGTCGCCGAATTTCAACTCGCCGACGGCGAAAAAAACGCGGTACGGCGAGCAAACGATTTGCTGCCCGACGCGGCTTATTTTGCCCATATGGACGCAAATTTGATTGTGGCATTCGGAGGCTTCCACCCAAGCCTCGCCGCCCTTAATCACGACGAGCAGCCGCCCTTCGCCGAACACCTCGTATTTGACAAACAAATCGAATTCGTCGTCCTTGTTTAAATCGACTTGAACCGCGCGGCGGGTATTCTGTTTGTCGTAATACGTTATTTCCAGCGTTTCGCCCTTGGGTCGGGCAACGGAAACCGCAAGAAAAACGGCGGCGGCAAGCAGCGCGGCGTACAACGGCAAATCCCACAACTTAAACGGGAATTTGCTTGTTCGGATTTTTTCGATTTTAGCATCCAAAATTGATACCCGTTGCGCCCCGATTGCCGCCCGCTATGCCCCATTGATACCGCTATGCCGTATTGCCGTCCGCTATGCCCCGATTGATACCGCTCTGCCCCTGCCGCCCGCTACGCCCCGGCGAAATCGAACTCGCCGCATCGCGTATACCGCCTGAACGACGCTTCTGCGTTCCCCGTACCGGACAACACGAAAGGCTCGGTCAAGGCGTAGCGGCGGTCGGCGGTGATAATAATGCCGGCAATCTCCTCGGTTCCGGCTTTTTCCCGCAAAAATTCCAAGCCCTTTTCCAAGCCCACTATACAAACATACGTCGCGTACACGTCCGCCAGCGAGGAGCGGCCGTAAAAAACGGACGCGCCGACGACGCCTTGCGGGTCGTTGGAGTACTGCCCCGTTTCGCCGTCGCGCCGCAAATTGATCGGCCAACCCGTGCGCGGGTCGATAATGTGAGGAACTTCGACACGGCTCAATGCGTCCCGATCCTCTTCGCCGGTACCGTCCACAAAATAACGCCGCTCGTAAGTGCCGCTTGTGACGGCGGAAATCGGCCCGCTCTCGACCCGCGCGAAATAGGAACCGTAAGGGTTCAGCGGGTCGGTCACGCCTATGTTCCACGGCGTATCCTCGGCGGGTAGGCCGAACGTATAGAGATTGCCCGCTATATTGATCATGGCGGCCTTTACGCCGAATCCCGCGCAGATCGCGGCGGTTTTGTCCGCCGCCCACCCTTTGGCGTGGCCGCCGAAATCCAATTTCATATCGGGCGCGGCTCCTTCCTTCAAACCCAAATAATACTTGCCGTTTATTCCGTCGGCGCGCAATTCAATTTTTGAATAGTCGCATTTGGCCAGTATGCCATCTACTTCGCCGATTATCCCGTCCAAAGGCTCATGCGCCGCCTCTAATTTGTCGGGCGAAAGCCCCCACAATTCCACGAGCGGGTAAATCGCGGGATTAAACAGCCCCCCGGTTTCCGCGTACACGCTTTGGCATTCCTTCGCTATGTCGTAGAGATCTTTGCCGATTTCGATTTCATAACCCGCGCCTTTGTTTTCGTCGCGGTTGAACTCGTAAACCGGCGATTTGACCGTGCGGTTCCCCGACGCGTCGCGCGCCAAAACCGCGCTGACCTCCCCGTCGAACCGATTCAGGAACTCAATCGCCGCCGCCCCCGCGCTTTTCGCCTTACCGCCCAAAACCTGAATGACGCAAGGCAAGTCGCCGAACACGGTACCGTTGAAACTGTAAAACTCGTCCCGATTCCCGCAGCCGTAAAAGGACGGCAACAAAAACGCGAACGACGCGGCGAACATAAGGGCTTTGCGAAAAAACTTTCCCGTCATAAAAGTTATTAAACGGACATTTTTCTTTAAGTAAGCCCGTCAAGTAAGCCCCATAAGAAGAAAATAGTCTGGCTTCAAGCAGAAAAATGGGAGTGTACAAACCGCGTTGATAGCAGTCATTGCGAGGAGCGCGAAGCGCGACGCGGCAATCTCTACAAAACACGAAACGCGCCTTTTTATATAGAGATTGCTTCGTCGCTCACTGCGTTCGCTCCTCGCAATGACTTGCCGTGTTCATGAGCAACGCGGTTTGTACACTCCCAGAAAAATCGGATAGAGTACAAATAAAAAATGTCCGTATCGGGTCGATACCCCGCAGTTTGCCGCGTTGACCGATTATATTACTATAATACTCTTAACCTAACATGATACCCCGTAAACTTGCTATGGTTGTCACGAAACCTCTCCGCGAAATCTTTATAGGTCTTTTAGCATTTAGGTTTCGTACCAACTCTATCGGGCTTGTTGCGAAATACGGCAACGAGGCGCGGCAAGATCGGCCCGCCTATACGTCGCGGGCGGCAATCTGCGCCCAGGTTTGCGGCTTGACGATGAGCCGCGCGGCCCCGTCCTTGACCATGACGGCGGGCGGCACGGCGTTGCGGTTATAGTTGCTGGCCATCGAAAAATTATACGCGCCCGTCGTAAACACCGCCACGAGGTCGCCGCGCTGGGCGCGCGCCAACTGCCCGCCGTCAATGATAATGTCGCCGCTCTCGCAGCACTTGCCCGCCAGCGTCACCTTTTCGGTATCCGTGTCGTTCGCCCTGTTCGCCAAAACCATTTCGTATTTCGCCTGATACAGCGCGTAGCGGGGATTATCGAACATGCCGCCGTCGATACAGACGTACTTTTTAACGCCGGGGATTTCCTTGACTACGCCCACGGTATACAGCGTGAGCCCGCCCTCGGCGACGATGCTGCGCCCCGGTTCCAAAACGAGGCGCGGCTTTTTCAGACCCGCTTTCGCGGTTTCCGTTTTCACGCTGTCCGCGATAAATTTGACGAGGCCGCGGAACGCGAAAGGCTTGTCCTCTTGCGTATAGCGCACCCCCGCGCCGCCGCCGAAATTGAACTCCGGCGTCTCCGCGCCGTACTCGCGCAGAAGCCTCTCCGCCAGATTGACAAATACCCCGGTGACAAGCCCGTAAGGCTCTAATTCAAAGATTTGGCTGCCTATGTGCGTGTGCAATCCGACAAAGGCCAAATTCGGGTCTTGAATCACCCGCCCCGCCGCGCGGAACGCGTCCCCGCTCCCGACCGCTAAACCGAACTTGGAATCGACCGCCGCCGTGCGTATGTAGTGGTGCGTATGCGCCTCGATCCCCGGATTTAACCGCAGCATAATCGGCGCGGTTTTTTTCACTCGTGCGGCAACCGAAGCGATCAATTCGATCTCGGACAGGCTGTCGGCGACAAGGGCGTGAACGCCGTTTTTCAAGGCGTACTCGATTTCCTTTTTCGTTTTGTTGTTGCCGTGGAAATAGATTTTACCGGCCGGAAAGCCCGCGGCCAAGGCGGTATACAATTCGCCGCCGCTGACCACGTCCGCGCCCATTTTTTCGGCGTTTGCGATTCGGTACATCTCCTTGCAGGAGAACGCTTTGGACGCGTAGCACACGAGCGCCTCGCCCCCGTAAAAGTCCGACACGGCGGCGACATATTCGCGGCACGCGCCCCGAATAAAATCCTCGTC
>JAISFM010000216.1 GCA_031263605.1 Clostridiales bacterium
CACCTCACGGACGAGAATTTCCTTGTCCTGCACGGCTACGAAAGCGGGATGGGCGAGGCTGTGGAGTATATCCGCAGCAAGCAGTGCCACTTGAATTTTTACGCGAAGGACCCGAAAAATTTGGACATGGTGGCGGTCGAGCAGGGCGGCATCGATTGGCATATCGCGCGGACGCACACGCCGGAGCATGTCGCCCGCATGAAAGTCAAATCCTTTTTCGAAGGGGCGTTTTCGGTCGAGAGCCTCAACCGCATGATTGCCGAGGCGAACGCGAACGGCTATCTCGTCTCGCTGTGCCACCCCGAGTACAACATGATGACCGCCGAGGAAAACCTTGGGTTAGAGGGGCTTTTCGCCATAGAATTGATCAATTACGACGGTTGGTGCAAGGGTTCTGACGACGGCGGCGCGGAATTTCTGTACGACATGATGCTGCGGAGCGGCAAAAAACTCTCCGTAACGGCGGGCGACGACAACCACGAGGACGTGTTCTCCCTCAACTATAAATCCCCCGGCGGCGAAACCCAAAATTACATGTACGGCCGCCCCTCGGGGTTCACCTATATACATTCCGAAAATCTTCGGTACGAAAGCGTGATTGCCGCAATGGAAAACGGCAGCCATTACGCGAGTTGCGGCCCCGTTATCGAGGAGTTGTATATCGAGAACGGCGCGGCCTATGTCAAGACCTCGCCCGCCTACTCGATCGCGGCCAAGACTGACATTCGTTACGGTTTCAAGCGGATCGCCGAGGGCGAGCCGATTCGCGGCGCGTCGTTCCCGATCGACGAAAGGTGCAAATACGCGCGCTTCACCGTCACCGATTTCAACGGCAGGCAGGCATATACGCCCGCTTATTATTTGTAAAGAAAAGAATAAGAAGGATAAAGGGTTTTTGAGCGTAAACCCCTTATCCTTTAACTTTCAATTTTCAACGCTTAACCTCTAACGGCGGGAAAAGGGCCGTTCATTTCAAGAGGAAAAAAAGGACAAGCGGAAAAATATGGACAATACGGTTGAGGCGGGGGAGAAAGGCCGCCCGGAGAGAGGGCAAGGCTTCTTGATTTTCGTATGCTTTTTCGCCTATGCGGCGGGGTATATCGGGCGGTTGGATTACAGCGCGGCCATGCCGGCGATCCTGTCCGAATTTCAATGGTCGAAAACGGACATGGGGATCATAGCCTCGGCGTTCTTTTTTTGTTACGGCGCGGGGCAGTTCGTCAACGGGATTTTGGTCGGGCGCTATAACGTGCGCCTGACGGTTTCGGGGGCGTTGCTGGTTTCGGCCGCGCTGAACGGCGCGTTTCCCTTTTGCCGCTCGATCGCCGCGATGGCGGTTGTGTGGGGCTTGAACGGCGCGGCGCAGTCGGTTCTTTGGTGCACCATTATGCGGGGATTGAGCGAGCGCGTACACGCCAAAAAGCCCCGGGAAACGGCGATAACCGTCATGAGCGTAACGGTCCCCGTCGGCACGCTCGCCGCCTACGGCTTGGCCGCCCTGTTCTCCCGCCTGAACGCGTGGCGCGTTCCGTTTTTCGTGTCCGCCGGCGTTTTAATCGGCGCGGCCGCCCTCTATTTCATCGGCGCGAGGGGAGCCCCGGCGCGGATTGCCTGCGCGGCGGAAAAAGTTTCGGCGGCGGGAGAAGCCCCTGCGGGCAAAGGCTCCGCCGCCCGCAAGAAGGCCGCCGTGCCGTTCGGAACCGCCGCGCTGCTGATCGGCGTCCTGTTTATATGCGCGGCGGCCGACGGTTTTTTAAAGGACGGCCTCACGTCGTGGACGCCGATTTTACTGTTCGAAACGTACGCGCTCGACCCGTCCCTGTCGATCCTGCTGACCCTCGCGCTGCCGCTGTGCGCGGTCGGCGGGGCGTATTTGGCGCGGTACCTGATGTATTGGATGAAAAACCATTTCGCGGCGTGCGGCGCGGCTCTCGGCGCGATCGGTCTGTTGTTCCTGCCCCTCGTTTTGGGCGCGGGGAGCCTTTGGCTGACCGTCGCTCTCCTGTCCGCCGTGGCGTGCCTGCGCGCCGCGATCGGCAATATTTTGACGTCGCGGATGCCTTTCGATATACGGCACACCGTCAACGCGGGGCGCACCGCGGGCGTTTTGGACGCTTTCGCCTATGTCGGCAGTATCGCGGCGGGCGTAGGGATCGGCGCGATCGCGACCGCGTCGGGCTGGGGCGCCGTCCTTTTGGTTCTCTGCGTCGTCGCCGCCGCCGCCGGAACGGTCACCGCCCTCGGCGCGCCGATGTGGCGCAGGCGTATTCTTTCCCGCTCCGCCCGTCCGTCCGTCGTTGGCGGCGAACCGTCCGCGCCGGAAAACGACGCGGCCGACGGCGCGCCGCATTCGTAACAACTGAATGTCAAACGGAACCGCGGTGGATTGCGCGCCTTTCTTTCGACGTGGGAGCATATAAAAGGCGGCTTACGGCATCAACTTTCGGACCGGTTTCTTTTGACGGGTTGACCGGACGGCTGCCTTAAAGAAAAATGCCAGTTTCATGACGGAGCATGATTTTTTAGTTGACAAAGCAAATAAAATAGTATATTATTTATAATAAGGAGGACATGATTTATGGCTAATGTAATCAGCGCGAAGAAAATCAAGATCAAGCCCGAAAACGAGGCGGTTGCGGAGGGCACGGTCGTAAAATGCAAATACGCGGGCAACAGCCGGGTGGGCATAGGGCCGTTCGCGAAAGCGACGCATTATTACAAGATATTTATCGAGGTTCAAGGTCTGGACAAGCCCCTCGTTCTGAAAGTCAAGGAAAAGGACGGCTGGAACGCCGACGTTCTTCACGCCGCCAAAGCGATCGGGAAAATGTTCGGCGGCGATAAGCCCGTCAACGAGGGCGAAAAGATCACCGTCGTCTATGACAAATCAAAACCCAAAAAATGCAATATAGCCGAATAACCGGACGCGCATAAGGAAACGCCCTCGGAAAGCATTCTTTAATGCGGACACGGGATTTCAACGGCGTGTTTTGCCGCTTTATGTGTTTTATCGCGTTATTCGCCGCTCCGCGCGGGCTCGCTTGCGGGGAGCGGCAAGGCTTTAAACCTGTATGCACGGATGCGAAACGACATCTTTTCGAGGGGTTTTTGTACCCGTTAAGGCGTTTTTCCAAAGATGCGGCAATGTTTGCGGCAAGGAAAAAACGCGGACGGATGCGAAAGGCTCCGAAAAAATGTGTTCCGTTTCGGGAATACAGGCTTTTGTATAACTCAAAATCGCTTAAAAGCCCCCTGTCGCCCTCTTGTGCTTACATAATAATGATAAAGGGGCGCGGCTATGCATGTTCTTTGAGGAATTTCATACACTACAATCATAATGAAACGCCCCGCCCGCCTATTCGTATGGGTTACTTTTGCGCTGTTCGCCGTTGCCCTTGTTTCGTTTGTTGCCGTTCGGCTGTCCTATCCTTATAAATACAGCGCGGAAATCGCGGCGGCGGCGGCGGACTACGGCTTGTCGCCCGCTTTGGTTTGCGGCGTGATCCGCACGGAGAGCGGTTTCGACCCCGACAGCGTGTCGCCCGCGGGGGCGGTCGGCTTGATGCAATTGATGCCCGCGACCGCGCTGTATACGGCGGAGCGCGAGGGCATGGAGGATTTCAACTTTTCCCGCCTGTTCGAGCCGGAAACCAATATCCGTTTGGGGTGCGCGTATCTGAAATATCTGACCGAAAAATTCGGCGGCAATTTGGATTTGGCTCTTGCCGCCTATAACGCGGGCGAGGGCACGGTGCGCTCGTGGCTGAACAACAAGGAGTATTCCGCCGACGGCCGGAGTTTGCGCATGATCCCGTATAAGGAAACGCGCGGCTACGCCGATAAAGCGCGCGGCGCGGCAAAGGTGTACAAGGGGTTTTACGGCCTTTCGTAAAGTATTCGATCATAATACGCGTTTTTAATGCAGAATGCAGAATTAATGATAAATGATAAATGATTAATTGTTGACCTGTCGAAAAAGAAACTTTGGGGGTGATTTGCGTTCCTTACCCGCAGGCAATACTTAATGCAGAATGCAAAATTAGGTAAGAGGTAAGAGGTAAGAGATAGTGTCGGGGAAATTAGGCGCAATAAGGTGGGGGATTTCTCCGCTCCGTTTGGGGCTTTGCCCCTCTCTCCGGTCGAAATGACAGAGGGGAGTGCGGGCGTTCCCCTGTCCGGTAGAGATTGCCGCGTCGCGCTTCGCGCTCCTCGCAATGACAAAAGCGGCGTTTGCGCTCCTCGCAACAAGTCTAATGACCGGCAGCAATGCTATTTGTACGGCCGATTGTACACGGCCGATTGTAAAAACGGGCTGATGAAAAAATGACTGCCCCCGCTCCGTATCCTTTTACTTTTCCCCTGAAATATGCTATAATAATCCTACTATGTACAAAAAAGTGCCGCCGACAATGGACTTTCCCGCGCGCGAACGGGAAGTGCTGGAATTTTGGAATGAGAACGACATATTCTCTGAAAGCGTCAAACAGCGCGAGGGAAGAAAGGAATTCAGTTTTTACGACGGGCCGCCGACCGCCAACGGCAAGCCGCATATCGGGCATATACTGACCCGCGTCATGAAGGACATTATCCCCCGCTATAAGACGATGAAGGGCTTTCACGTTTTGCGCAAAGCGGGGTGGGATACGCACGGGCTGCCGGTCGAACTCGAAGTCGAAAAGCAACTGTGTATCAACGGCAAACAGGAAATCGAGAAGTACGGGATCGAGCCGTTCATCAAACAGTGCAAGGAAAGCGTTTGGAAATACAAGGCCGAATGGGAGCGCATGAGCGCGCGCGTGGGGTATTGGGCCGACATGGCCAACCCGTATGTCACCTACGACGACAATTATATCGAGAGCGTTTGGTGGTCGGTAAAAACGATCGCTGACAAGGGCTTGCTGTATAAAGGGCATAAGGTCGTGCCGTACTGCCCGCGCTGCGGCACCGCGTTATCCAGCCACGAGGTCGCCCAAGGGTATAAGGACGTAAAAGAAAAATCCATTTTCGTCAAATTTAAAGTTAAAAACGCCGCCGATACGTATTTCCTCGCGTGGACGACTACGCCGTGGACGCTGCCCGGCAACGCCGCGCTGTGCGTGAACCCGAAAGAAAAGTACGCGTTGATCGAAACGCCGGGCGGCGCGCGCTATATTTTGGCGGAAAACCTTGTGCCCGCTCTTTTTGAAGAGTATAAAATCCTCGAAACGAAGAAAGGCGCGGCCTATGAACGCGCCGAGTACGAGCCCCTGTTTACTTATGCGGCCGGCGTTCAAGGGGGCGGCGGCGGCAAAAACGGCCGTCAATCCGGTGACGGCGCCGGCGGCAAAAGTATCGATACCGACGCCACGACGCCCCCCTCGAACCGCGCCCCCGACGCGTGGTACGTCACGACCGACAATTACGTCACATTGACGGACGGCAGCGGGATTGTGCATATCGCGCCCGCGTTCGGCGAGGACGACGCGAACGTCGGGCGGCGGTACGGCTTGCCGTTTATCCAACTTGTCAACGAGCGGGGCGTGTTCGACGAAACGGCGGGGGAATTAGCCGGAAAATTCGCGAAGGACGCCGACAAGGACATCATTATCGACCTCAAAAAACGCGGCCTGCTGTTCCGCGAAATGCCCTTCGAGCACAGTTACCCGTTCTGCTGGCGGTGCGATACGCCGCTCCTGTACTATGCCCGCGCCTCGTGGTTCGTCAAGATGTCCGAGTTGCGCGGGCAACTCCTCAAAAACAACGCGGCCGTCAACTGGATTCCCGACGGCATCGGCAAGGGGCGCATGGGGAACTTCCTTGAAAACGCCGTCGATTGGGGTTTGTCGCGCGAGAGGTATTGGGGCACGCCCCTGCCGGTTTGGGTCTGCCCGACGTGCAAAAAATTCGAGGTGATCGGCAGCCGCGCCGAATTGAAAGCGCGCGCGGGGTTAGCCGGGGACGTCGAACTGCACAAGCCTTATGTGGACGCGGTGACGTTCAAATGCGAGTGCGGCGGCGAGATGAAGCGCGCGCCCGAGGTCATCGACTGCTGGTACGATTCGGGCTCGATGCCTTTCGCGCAGTACCATTACCCGTTCGAGAACGCCGACACGTTCAACGCGACTTTCC
The DNA here is from genome assembly GCA_031263605.1 of Clostridiales bacterium. Lineage (GTDB taxonomy): Bacteria > Bacillota > Clostridia > Christensenellales > DUVY01 > BNZQ01. The sequence continues at coordinate 6,109 of JAISFM010000216.1, forward strand.
CCGCGGACTTCATCAGCGAGGCGGTTGACCAAACGCGCGGGTGGTTCTATACGCTGCTCGCGATCGGCACGCTGCTGTTCGATAAAGCGCCCTTTAAAAACTGCATCGTGCTGGGGCACGTCAACGACAAGGACGGCCAAAAAATGAGCAAGCACAAGGGCAACGTCGTTGACCCGTGGAGCGTTTTGGACGTTCAGGGCGCGGACGCGGTGCGCTGGTACTTTTACACGGTGTCCAACCCGTGGCTGCCCAGCCGTTTCTCCGCCGAGGCCGTCGGCGAGGCGCAACGCAAATTTTTGGGCACGTTGTGGAATACGTATTCCTTTTACGTGCTGTACGCCGAGGTGGACCAATTCAATCCGTTTCGGTACGACCTTAAAAAATGCGCTTTGACCTTGATGGACAGGTGGATTCTGTCGGGGCTGAACACGCTGATCCAATTTGTGGACGGCAATTTGAAGGCGTACAAAATCACCGAGAGCGCGCGCGCTATACAGGATTTCACCGATAAATTGTCCAACTGGTACGTGCGCCGGAGCCGCGAGCGGTTTTGGGGCGGCGGCATGACGGAGGACAAAAAAGCGGCGTTCATGACGCTGTTTACCGTGCTGTATACGCTGTCGCAAGCCGCCGCGCCGTTCATACCGTTCATGTCCGAAACGATCTATCAAAACATCGCGCGCGGGGTCAATCCGGATTTGCCGCTTTCGGTACACCTTTGCGGCTTCCCCAAGGCCGACAAAAAAGCGATCGACGCGGAATTGGAAAACGGCATGAACGCGGCGTTGGCGTTGGCGTATTTGGGGCGGAGCGCGCGCGCGGCGGCCAACGTCAAGAACCGTCAGCCGCTGCCGCTCCTGATGATCGGCGGGGGGGACAGCGCGACGCTCGGGGCCGATTTGCGGGCGATTGTCGCCGACGAATTGAACGTCAAAAGAATTGAGTGCCGCTCGGATTTGTCGGAATATTCGGGCGTCGAGTTGAAGCCGCAGTTGAAAACGCTGGGGCCAAAGTACGGCGCGTACCTGCCCCTTATCCGCGCGGAGTTGGAAAGCCGCGCCGAGAGCGTCATGGCCGCGGTCAAGGGCGGCGGCTCATACGGTTTTACCGCGCCCGACGGAACCGTTATCGAACTGAACGAGGGCGATTTATTGGTTTCGGTTAAAAACAAGGAAGGGTATTCGGCGGACGGCGACGGCGTGTACAAGGTCGTGCTGGACGCGCGGTTGACCGACGAATTGATCGACGAGGGCTACGCGCGCGAGATTGTGTCCAAAATCCAATCGATGCGGAAAGAGGCGGGCTTCGAGGTGACCGACCGGATTACGGTCGAGTACGCGGCGGGCGAGAAACTGTCCCGCGTGTTCGCGACGCGTCCCGAAATCGCCGCCGACACGCTGTCGGATCGAATCGCGGCGGGCAAAGCGGCGGACGGGTTTAGCAAGGAGTGGAACGTCAACGGGGAGTTTTTGAAACTTGCAGTTTCAAAAATAGGGAATAGTGGATAGGGAATAGTGGTTAGTGTCGGTCGAGAGTATATTGCGCGGGGCGGGGGGAAACTTTTTTGAAAAAAAGTTTCCCCCGCGC